>JBBTCR010000656.1:0-2026 GCA_038043105.1 Bacteroidota bacterium | reverse complement strand
CTGCGTCTGCCGGCAAGAGTTCATGCCGAAATCCGGTCCAAGCACATCGTTAGGTTATTTCGCCTCTTTCGACTAACCGACGAAGTACAAGTACGCCGCGAGGATGAGTATCAAAACGGTCGCCGACGAAATAACGTCCCACTTATTCCAGCTTGCTCTGGATTCTTTCCTATGTTCTTCCGTTGCAGTGCCGTAGGTTAGTCCGCTAATTTTTTCGTACGAAGGAGCTTCCGTGAGATAGCTTACAATGAACATCACAACAATTGAGACGATGAAAATCAGCAAACTGTAGTACTGGAAGAAGACATTGTTTATGATCCAGAGGAACGAACCTTCTGCATAACGAAAGCCAGTGCCGAGCTTGACCGGTGTATCAATTGCCAAACGAATCAGGCCGAGAGCGAATCCTGTGTACAATGCAGCAAGACAACCCTTTGCGTTCAGGCGCTTATGAAAAACTCCGGCAAAGAACACTACAAAAATCGGTGGAGCTAAGTATGCTTGAACACCTTGGAGATAATCATACAATCCTTTGCCACCCCGAATCACAGGAAGCCACATTAGTCCGATAAGCACCATCACCGTCGTGGCAATTCTTCCCACCCAGACCAATCTTTCCTGAGAAACGTTCGGCTTCAAGCGGGAATAGAAATCGATAGTAAAAAGTGTTGAACACGCATTAAACACACCGGCAAGCGAGCTCATAAGAGCTGCTAGCAATCCGGCTACAACTATACCTCGCACACCAACCGGTAACACATGTGCCACCATTAACGGAAACGCTTGCTGTGCATTTTCGCGGATGATGTGGCCGTCCGAACCGATAAGTTCCTGTTGCAAGGCGGGTACTTTTCCGCTCAATGCCAATGCGTAACAGATAATACCGGGAATAATGAAAATGAACACGGGCAATAATTTGAAGAACGAGGCCGTAATTGAACCGCGCCGTGCTTCGGTTTCGTTTGGTGCCGACAAGGCACGTTGAACAATGTATTGATCAGTGCACCAATACCATAACCCGATGATCGGAGCGCAGAAAAGCATGCCCAGCCACGGATAATTGTCATTAAAATACCATGCCATTTTGCCAGCTTCTTTTACAGGTGCCCATGTGCCTTCAACTCCTGCCGGCACCAGGGGTTTCCAGAGATTGAACATTTCCGATCCGACGACCGAACGAAGCTCCGACCATCCACCAAGATATGACAGACCAAAGATGGTAACGAGTGCAGATCCGATAACTAGGACAATTGTTTGTAAGGCTTCCGTATATGCCACAGCGCTCATTCCACCGAGGACCGTATAGAGACCGGTTATGACGATGACAAGTATGGAGCCGACCCAGAAGCTATCCATCCCAAGGAAATTGATATCGGGAAGCAGAACGGCGAAGACGACACCACCGGCAAAGACGCCGACAGCGATCTTTGTAAGCACATAGGCAACGAGTGATATCCCCGAGAGGACGGTGCGTGCTGTTGGAGAGAAACGTCGTTCCAGGAACTCCGGCATCGTGAAGACTTTCGATCTCATATAAAACGGAACCATAACCCAGCCAAGGACGAGCAAGCACCAGGCGTGCAGCTCATAATGTGCCATGGCTACGCCATCGGTTGCCCCCGAACCTGCTAGGCCGACAAGATGCTCGGAACCGATGTTCGATGCAAAAATCGAAGCGCCGACGATAAACCAACTGAGATGACGCCCGGCCAGAAAGTAATCTGTCGAAGTGTTCTGTCGTTTTCTAATTACCCACCATGCGAGTCCAAGGATAACAGCAAAGTAACCGGCTATGACAAGCCAGTCGATGGAATGGAGAATGGCCATGGGGAGTATCTCCTGTGGGATTGAGTTAATTGGTCCGAAATTGATAAATAGTCGTTTGACGATAGATGAGCCATGTTTTTAAAACAACGGAAGGGAATTCAGCTTTGTTAGGCGAATGAGGATCACACCGGGCTTCCAAGCACAAGCCAGTTCAGTGTTGGTATGCAACGCCGCCCATTCCTCAGGGGGATATTTTTCG
>JBBTCR010000655.1:0-4717 GCA_038043105.1 Bacteroidota bacterium | reverse complement strand
GACGATTCGAATCGTCGGCTGCAAGGCTTGTTATTTCTTGAACACCTCTTCCTTCACTCCGCCATTGACCTTAATCGAGGTGATGGTCACTTCGGAGACCTTCTTGCTATCGGATGTGGCGACGGTCTTGAACGGAAATTGTACGCCATCCGCTGCCCGGTAGTCCGAGAAGACCTCTTCAATATCGCCGGGGCCAGATTGTGTCATTCCGCGCGCGATCTTCTTGATCACAAGTCCGCTTTGTGCGTCGACAAAGAGCCGCATCGCATAGTTCAAGGGTGCGTACCTCACGATGACGATGTTGACGGGTTTGCCGTCGATTGTCTCGTCGCGCAGATATTGCGGAATGAAATCGGGCTTGTCAAAGTTCTGCAGAACATAGTGGACGTCCCCAATCGTCTGTTTCTGGAACTCCTCACGCTGAGAGCCGGGGAGATCCCGAGTGCCCATGGGCCCTTTCATCCAGGCGTTAACTCCGTCGAAGACCATTTGCATCTCGCCCATCGGGGTCTTCATCTGCATCGCCATCTTGTTGGGTCGAACGATCTGCATCTGGGCATCCAGCGTGAATTCGCCCATCGGCGTCACCTGCACTTGCTTTGCGGTGATAACGATGTCCTTGATGCCCAAGAGGGCATTGCCACCCATTGCTGCGAGCGATTTCTTCAGGATGTCTTTTCCTTTTGCGATGGTTTCGGGTGTTGCATCAGGTATCCGCTCCGGGGGTGCCGGAATCGTGATGTCAATCGTCCGCACGTTCGTGCCGAGCGAGCTTAACGGCTCATCGAAATCAGAGTCCTTGCCCACGACAAGGAATGCCAACGCGTCTGGCTTCCACCGATTCCGCACTGCGTCGTTCACACTCTGCTTCGTAGCTTGTTCTACGTCCTGTTGCTGTTTCCGGATGAAGTCCTTCGGATACCCATAATACTCCAGCGTCATCAATTCATTAATGATCTTTCCTTTGGTGTCGTACCGGAAGACGAAGGAGTTGAGGTAGGAGTCCTTGGCATATTTCAGCTCGTCGTCCGTGATCCCATTCTTAATGAAGCTGTCAAATTCGTTCAGGATTGAACGGATCATTTTCACCGTGGTGCCGGACTTGGTCGATCCGCTCATCCTGAATGCCCCCGGATAGTCATAACTCTCTCCCCAGAAGCTCCCGACTGAATAGGCGAGGCCCTGGCCTGAGCGGACTTTTTTGAACAACCGAGAAGCGGTAGCGCCGCCGAACGCCTGGTCAGCCACGTTGAGCGAGCCGCTCTCAGGATCGTTCAGCATTCCGCCCAAATGTCCAAGGTAAATATTCGACTGGTTGACGTCTTCTTTCTTGATGAAGTTCACTGTCTTTTGCGAAGCAAGCCGCGGTTGAGGTACAGGTGGCAAGGTCACCTCTTTTCGCTCCCATTCGCCGAAGGTCTGTTCGATCTTTGCTTTCATTTCTGTAGCGTTGAAGTCGCCCCAGAGTGCGAGCATCATATTGTTTGGCACAAAGTACTTCTTGTGGAAGTCGATGAGATCCTGTTTGGTGATGTTCTCGATCGTCGCGTATTCGGTCATCCGAGCATAGGGATGATTGGGGCCATAGATCAGTCTGTAGAATTCTCGGCCTGCAATCGCCGTGACCTGATCGTTGCGGCGCGAAATCGCAGAACGGGATGCGACCTTTGCGAGATCGATCTTATCATCGCGGAAGGCGGGATTCTTAAGCACATCGGCGAGAATGCCGAGGCCCAGATCGATGTCTTCTTTGAGCACAGAAAGACGGGCGCCGCCAGAGGTCGTTCCAACATACGTTTCAACGGACGCACCCACCTTCTCCAGCATTTCGTCCAGCTCGTCTCCCGTTTTTGTCGTCGTTCCTCCCGTGCGCATCACTTGACCGGTGATGGAGGCCAGCCCGACCTTTTCTGCAGGCTCGTACCGTGAGCCTGTTCGAACGAGAACCGATCCTTCCATGAGCGGGAGGGTGTGGTCCTCGAGGAGGTACACAACCATCCCGTTGTTGAGCGTGAACCTCATTGGCTCCGGAATTTGGACCTGTCGCAGTGCTGGGTATTTCAGTTTTTTGTAGTGCTGTGGCTTGGTCGACGTTTGCGCATCGCCGAGAAACACAAAAGTCAGAACCAGTGTAGCGATCGATACTATGCGTAATATTTTCATGGCGGGCTCTCCTTATTTCGCTGGCTCGATCGTACCGATCGTCCGGTTGGAATTCACAAAGACTTCGTTGGCGACGCGCTGGATGTCGGCGGTGTTGACGGCGTTGATGTTGTCCAGCTGCGTGAAAAGGTTTTGCCAATTGCCCGTGATGACTTCATAGAAGGTCAGTTGACCCGCCATACCGGCGTTTGAGGCGAGGGAGCGAATAAGGTTCGCTCGTGCACGCGTCTTCACTCCCTTGAGCTCATCGTCACTGACGGGTTCCTTCTTGATTTTCTCAATCTCCTCGTTGATGGCTGCGAGACATTCATCGTTGGTCTTCCCTTGAGCGGGAACGGCGAAGAACGCAAACAGGTTTGCATACTTCTGTCCGGGGAATCCCGAAAAACCTACCGACTGAATCGCAAGTTTTTTATCGCGTACGAGGGACTTGTAGAGACGAGAGGTCCGACCGGAACTCATGATGTCAGAAATCGCATCGTACACCGCGTCGTCCGGATGCATGGCAGATCCTTTCTTGTAACCGACGAGCAGGATCGGTTGGGATTCCTCACGCAGGAGGACTTTCCGTTCGCTCTTCTGCTCGGGCTCGGCCGTCCGCACTTCAGGCGGCTTGGGTCCCGAAGGTATCCTGCCGAAATACGTCTCAGCCAGACGCATTACCTCCTGCGGCTCGACGTCGCCGACGATCGCGATAACCAAGTTGGATGGAACATAGTACTTCTTGAAGAAGGCGACCGCCTCGTCCCGTGTGATCCCTCTGAGATCAGACATATGTCCTACGACGGGCTCCTTGTACGGGTGCGATTTGAACGCGACGGCGAGGAACTCTTCAACGAGCTTCCCGATGGGATTGCTCTCCGTACGCATTCGCCGCTCTTCCATCACCACGTCCTTCTCTTTATAGAAGTCGCGAATGACCGGATCGAGGAAGCGAGCCGACTCCAGGGAAAACCAGAGCTCAATCTTATTCGACGGCAGGCTCAGATCATACTGCGTAGCGTCGGCGCCTGTGCCGGCGTTCAATCCGACACCACCCTGCTCCTCAAGAGCTTTGTCAAACTCTCCGTTCTCAACGAGCGTGGCAGCAGCGTCCTGCGCTTTTTCAAATGCTCCTCGGAGGGTTTTCAGCTTCACGGTATCAGCGCGTGCGCCCTTAGCTTCTTCCTCTCGCCACGCGGCCCAAGCTTTGTCGAGCGTCTCCAACGCGGCTCTCTCTTTTTTGTAGTCTTTGGTACCGATATCCGACGTGCCTTTGAACGCAAGATGCTCGAAGATGTGAGCGAGTCCGGTGATACCGCGGCTCTCGTTCACCGCGCCGACGTTCGCGTAGGTGTTGAATGAAACCACCGGTGCTTCGTGCCGGGGCAAGATGAGGAATTTGAGTCCGTTTTTCAGTTTGTACTCTACAACCTGGTTTTGGACAGCTTTAAATCCATCCTGTCCCCAGAGCCATGGCAAAACCAGGAGACAAAGGAGTAAGAAGACGAGGATTCGTCGTTGCATGTGGTTTTCTCCTAGACGGTGTGAAGGGAAAATTAGGACTTAGGTTTTCGCTGTTCGAGTCTTGCGCTAAGCTTTTCGTGGAAGCGGCGAGATTTCTCAGCAGACCGGAACTGAGACTCGATTCCGCTATAAAACTCATATTTCGTGAACTTGTGTGACGTGAGTAGCTGTTCGATCGTTCGCCTGTATTCTGCGGAATCGATCGGAGAGGCAGCGGCTTTGAACCGCTCATTTAACACGAGCATCTCCGCATAAGCGGATATCAGTTCCTCCTCCCGTGGATTTGCAGTCAACTGTGATTCGCGACAACCAGTGAGAACCACCACCAGAAGGGCGAGAAGTGGGATTTTGCTTTTCATTTCCGCGTTGATCGGCGGGTAAAATAGGAAGGAGATGTCTAGAAAGCAAGCGCTGAATCTTGCAATCCATGAACCCAAAAACTATATTGTAGATTGTAAGTTGGAGATTGTAGATTGAAGTTGCACCATCCACTGGGTCAGACGTATCTCTCCACATTCTCTGCAGGGGGCACTATGAACGAAGCTTCAAAGAACATTCTGTTGAACACCATCAAAGAATGGGCAAAGTTCACCACGGACAGAGAGAAGTTCACGACCATCACTCACGAGGTGGCGGCACTGGCTCGCAAGTGTGTGCAGGATAGCCTGGCGTTTTTCAAGACGCAGAACGTCGACGTTGAATGCGAATCGCCAGACTCCATGAAAATCCTCGGTGTTGAGGTGCATATTGATGCCCTTATCGAGGCGACATTCCCTAACGTCAAAGCGAGCGTTGTGATGAAGTGCGGAGGCGCAACGAGAGCAATCGTCATCAACCCCAATATGACGATCTCCGCGGGAGGTACTCCGTTCGCGTACGACCAGTTGAAGAAAGGGATTCCACCGGGGTTCGAGACCAATGCAGCCGACTTCGTCCGTGACGCGTTCCTCAACGTTGCAAGAACCGGCGGCAAAGAACAAATCTAGAGATTGTCGATTTTCTGCGCCAGTCCGAAGGACCCCTTTCCGAAGGAACCCTTCGGGTCGGG
>JBBTCR010000654.1:0-12029 GCA_038043105.1 Bacteroidota bacterium | reverse complement strand
TTCGTTGCGAAAGGACCAGTCCAACCTTGGGAGTAGTTCCTAGTCTCAAAAGCGCCTGTCGCCCTGGCGCGCTTTTGTTCAGAGTTTATTGCTACACTGACGCCTTGAAACGTATTTGCCTGCCCCGACGTTTTCCGTCGGAGTTCGGAACCTCGATCACGCCGCATCGATTGAACACTTCAGAGAAATCCGGTATATTCTTCAGCGTGCTTGACACACAACCCTTTCACTGTCTGATCTCATACTACCTTACAAGAATGTCAATGAAGAACCGGATTCTCCTCTCCCTCATTGTGCTTGTTAGTTCATTGATCCTCATCTCTTGTGGCCCAGCGAAACTTGCTGATGCTCCATGGAAAGCCACCATCGACTCTTTGAGGAATCACTACGCGCCGGACAGGCGACTTGGTGTGTTCAATGTGTCCTGGAAACAGCAAGGTGAAATGCTCATCGTGAAGGGGGAAGTCGACAACGCGAAAGCGAAAGATGACGCGCTCTCGACGATTCGCAAGGCAAGCGAGAGCGAAGTTGTCGATAGCGTGCTCATTCTCCCAGATCCGCAACTGGGGACTCTGAAGTTCGGTGTCGTCGCGGTCAGTGTTGCCAATGTGCGAAGCAGGCCTTCTCACGCAGCGGAGCTCATAACGCAGGCGTTAATGGGGATGGTCCTCAAGCTTTTGAAGAAGCAAGGGAACTCGTACTTCGTCCAGTTGCCAGACAATTATCTGGGCTGGTTGCCGGAACGAAGCATCAAGGTGACCACCAACGAAGGAGTTGATGAATGGAAGGCAGCGAGGAAGGTGATTACCATCAGCACCTTTGCCCTCGCTCGCGAGCAACCAAATGGAACATCCACCCCAGTCTGCGATATTGTTGCCGGTGCCCTCTTGAAGCAAACCGGAACGGCCGGGAATTGGGTGGGCGTTGAGCTTCCCGATGGGCGCAAAGGGTACGTCGAGCAGCCCGCCGTACAAGACTACGAAAGGTGGAAACACACACGATCACTAACACCGGAAAACATCGAGAAAACAGCGAAGCTCTTCATGGGCGTACCGTATCTCTGGGGAGGAACATCGCCGAAAGGCATGGACTGCTCGGGGTTCACGAAAACAGTGTTTCGTATGAATGGTTTAGAACTGACCAGGGATGCCGACCAGCAATCGCATCAAGGCGAAGAAGTTGAGCCCGGGAAAGAGTTCGAGAGCCTGAAGAAAGGTGATCTCCTGTTCTTCGGGGCGAGGGCAACGGGAGAAAAGCCGGAGGATGTTGACCACGTTGGGATTTCTCTTGGCAAGAAGGAGTTCATTCACACACCTGGTGGGGCGTGGGTGAAGATCGATAGCTTTGATCCCGCCGCTCCCAACTACAATGAGAACCTTCTCAAGATCTTCCTTCGAGCGAGGAGAGTCATCGGAACAAGGCAAGTACCAGAAGTCGCCACGAAGTGAAACACGAGCGCAGGGCACAGCGGTGTCACCCCGCGCTCTCGCGCCGTTTCCCTACCGTATCTTCTTTACGCCGATACCCGGTCTGTCTGTTAGAGTGACCTTTCCATCGATGATTTTTGTTCCGTCAAACACGTCGTTGCTAATAAGCAAAGCACCATCGAGCTCGGCGAAATCCACCATCGGAGAAAGATGGGAAGCCGCTGAGATCGCGCACGATGTTTCGGTCATGCAGCCCAGCATCACCTTCATCCCTAACGACCGCGCCAGCATGAGCATCTTGTGAGCTTCCCGCATCCCCGTGCATTTCATGAGCTTGATATTGACGCCGTTGTAAACTCCATATGCTTTCTTAACGTCGGGAAGCCGCTGAACTGATTCATCGCCGAATGTGGGGAGCGGGCTTCGCTCCGTCAGCCATGCCATGTCGTCGATGCTTTCCTTCGGCATCGGCTGCTCGACGAAGATGACTCCCTTCTCCTTCAACCAGTGAATCACATCCAACGCCAATGATCGATCCTTCCATCCCTGGTTCACGTCGACGCAGATCGGTTTGTCCGTAACGGACCGGATGGTCTCGATCATCATCTTGTCGGTGTCCCGCCCGAGCTTGACCTTGAGAATCTTGAACTCCTCGGCTTCTTTCGTCTTCTGCCGTACCACTTCCGCAGTATCGATGCCGATCGTGAACGAGGTAAACGGCGTGGCGTTCTTGTCGAATCCCCAGATGTTGTACCATGGTTGATTGAGCAGTCTGCCCACAAGATCGTGGAGAGCGATATCGACAGCAGCCTTTGCCGCGGGGTTGCCGGGGGCGAGGGAATCTACGTCCTTGAGGATGGTCTCCAGTTCAAAGGGGTTCTCGTATTTCCCGAGATCGACTTTGGAGAGAAATGCGGAGGCGGTTTCATGCGATTCGCCGAGGTACGGTGGCATCGACGCCTCTCCATACCCCATTGTGCCATCATATTCGATTTCCGTCAGCACCACCGGAGTTGTGGTGCGAGAGCTCGTGGCAATGGTAAACACATGCTTCAGCTCGAGCGTATACGGGCGAAACGTGAGCTTCATACGAGCGCCTTTGCTCCGCGGAGTGTACAAATCAGAGGGTGGGAGGAACAAGCCCGTTCCCACCATTGACGAGCCGGCGAGCAGTGATGTGGTTTTGAGAAAGTCACGTCGGTGCTGTCTCATGGGTGATCCTCGTGTCAATGGTTGCGAAACCATGGACAAGTTAGAGAAAAGACGAATGAAATTCAAAGAAACGAACGTGTCTCAGGTCTGCGTGATGGCGCTCAAGATACAGGGGCGAGCGGTTGCTTCCGACCGTTCCCGTTTGTATCTTGTTCATAGAGAATGTCATGACGGTGAAAAAGAAACATATTTTGATCATCGATGATGAACCTGCCTGGCTGAAGAGCACAGCGCGGGTCCTGCGCAGCGAGGGCTATCAGGTGAGGGAAGCAAAGAGCGGTGCTGAAGCGCTGACTGTCTTGAGAAAGTTTCGGCCGGATCTGATCCTGAGCGATATTCGCATGCCCGATATGAATGGGTTTGATCTGTTGGATCGGATCAAGAAGTTGCCCCTGATTTCGATGACGCCGGTTGTTTTCTTCTCTGCCGTTGATGACTTCCACGCTAAGAAGGTTGCCCGCGAACTCGGTGCTGCGGCGTGCCTGCCCAAGCCGTACGACCAACGCGATGTCGTCACCGTGTTGAAGCAGTATCTCCCCCGCTAGCCTCCCACATACGCATCGTTCCTTTCGGTGCTTTCTCAGGCTCTTGCTATTGTGGCACCGTGTTGCTACTTTTTCTACGGTAGCACTGGTGTCTTATCATGCGAATCAATCTAGCCAAGATAAAGAAATTCCGCGCGACGCTTGGACCTGTTGAGCAAGCCCAGGTTGTCGCATCGACTGCTGTCGTGGTAGCCATGGCCACCATCGTCAGCATTCGGGTCTTCAGCGGGATGTACATCGAATGGCTGCTCTTCGGAAGCGTCCTCACGGTCGGTATCTTTGGATTTATCATCGTCTTTTTCACGCTGAAGTACGGTCAGCAGCTCGAGGAGCAAAAGCGCGAATTGCTCGCACTCAATACGATTGCGGAGGCAGTTAACCGGTCGGTGGAGATTAATATCTTGCTTGACAATGCGTTGCGCGAGGTGCGGCGATTGTTGGATGCGGAGTTCGGCTGGGTTTACCATGTGGAGGGAGGCAAGCTAGCCCTGATAGCGTCGGTTGGAGTTGAGGAATTCACTGGTCACATCATGCAGCCCGACGTCGATCCCGAACTGAGGGAAGTATTGTGGGCGCGACTTCCTCGGATCCAGCGAAGACCGAAGAGAAACCCGGAGCAGGCCTGGATCTACGGACAGATTGGGGCCTGGGCCTCAGTTCCGATCAAGATGAAAGATCGGTTTGCCGGAGTCCTGATCGTTGCCAGCGAAAACAGGAAGGCCTTCTCCAAGAAACAGCTCGATCTCATGACCGCCTTTGCCAACCAAATCGGCGTTGCGCTCGAGAACGCGACACTCTTTGAGCAGTTGCGGGAATCGGAAGAGCGGTACATGGATCTCTTTGAACATTCCCCTGACATGTATCACCTCGTGAATCGCGAGGGCATCATTGTGAGTTGTAATCAAACGGAAGCAGACCGGCTTGGTTACCGCAAAGATGAGCTCTTGGGACACTCCATCTTGAAACTCTATCCCCAAGGATATCACGAGTCCGCGCAGAAGCTCCTCGAGGAGAGTTTCCAAGAGAACCGTGAAATCTCCGGCCTTGAAGAACAAATGCGCACCTCGACAGGCGGGTTCATCGACGTCAGCGTCAACACGTCGATTATTTACGACGAGAAACGCTCCCCGATTCTCATGCGTGTGGTTGCTCGCGATATCACAGAGAAGAAGAAACTCGAATCGAAGGTCATCCACGCCCAACGAATCGACAGCATCGGCAACCTGGCAGGAGGTGTCGCGCACGACTTTAACAACATCCTGACCTCCATCCTCGGCTCGACGGCGATCATGAAGCGGAAGATGAGGAAAGCCAATACGTGGTATCATTTCGTTGACATCATTGAGACCGCAGCGAAGCGCGGCGCCGGGCTCACGCGGCAGCTCTTGACTTTTGCGCGCAAGAGCACGGTGCAGTTTCGTCCGATCATTGTGAACGATATTATCGAAGAAACACTGCACCTGTTCGAGCGGAGCGTCGACAAGAAAATCGAGGTGAGAAAAGAGCTCAGCAGCGAGACGAGCATCATTAATGGGGACGACGGGCAAATCCAACAAGCGCTTCTGAATATGCTGATTAATGCGCGCGATGCGTTGCCCGATGGCGGAGTGATCACAGTTCGGAGTGAAAGGGTTCAATCTGACAAGCAGCAGAGGGGCGCGTTCGGAGAAGTGAAGTCGGGGGAGTTTGCCTCGATTGCGATAGCGGATACCGGCGTTGGCATGGATCGGGCGGTGCAGCAACGCATCTTCGAGCCTTTTTTTACGACGAAGGATCAAGGAAAGGGAACGGGCTTGGGGCTTTCGGTCGTCTACGGGGTTGTCAATGGCCATGGTGGTTTCATTACAGTGCAGAGCGAGCCGGGGAAAGGATCGCAGTTCACGATGTTTCTCCCGCTTCTCACCGATACGGAGAAACTCAGGCGCGTGGCAAAGCACGCGAAAGTCGAACCCGGCGACGAACGCGTTCTCGTAGTGGATGATGAGGAACACGTTGGTGAAGTCATTGGCGGGATGCTCTCGGATCTCGGCTATCGGGTAACAGTAGCCAGGGGCGGCAACGTCGCACTTGCGCTGCTGAAGAAGAAGAAGAAGAGTTTTGACGTTGTCGTGCTTGACATGAATATGCCCGCGATGAGCGGGAAGGAAGTCTTCTCGAAGATCAAGGAGATCCAGCCCGACATCTGTGTTGTCGTGTCGACAGGATACAGTAACACGAGCTTGTTCGCATCGCCTGTGAGAGATGCCGTCGACGGCTTTCTCCAGAAACCGTACCAGCTGGAAGAGTTGTCGAAGGCGATGCGTGAAGCGATTGAGAGGAAGGACAACGGTCACTGATCATGATTGACGAGCGCAATCCTTCGTCGTGCTTGTCTGTGATCTGCCGTACAGCCGATGCTCGCTAGTGCCTCTACAACTAAATCCTTCTACGGATGAAGAGGCACAGTGCTCGCTCCAACTACACAAAACGCGTGGCTATCGTACAATCATTTTGCCAGCCCGCTCCGCGTTCTAGCGGGTTGGAGCGGCACTAGCTTGCAACTCGCTCAAATAATTGCTACCATTTTCTTGACACAATTCCTGCTGCCACTCACCAGAACTACAATCACCTACAAGCTGTCGAAGCCGTCATGAGTCTGGAGTCATTCGGAGAACAGATGCGAAAAGCTCGCGAAGCGAAGCAGATTTCGCTCGCGGAGATCTCTGAAGCAACGCGCGTGAGCGTGAAGTTCCTCCAGGCAATTGAAGCCGGAAAGTTCTCCGTTCTCCCTCAGGCGTACATTCGAGCATTCATCCGTGAGTACGCTCGCGCCATCGACCTGGATCCCGAAAAAGCTATCCAACAATACGATGCTGCAAATCAGGAAATCCACGCAGTGGCAGAGGAATGGATTTCCCGGTCACGAAATGCCGCAATGCAGCAAACGCAGGAGCGCACAAAGGAGGTCGCCTCGCTGCCAATTTTCTCTCAGCGCTCCGTTACCGTGTTTGCCTTGCTGGTGGTGGCTGCTGTCGTCGTTGTGTACGTCTTAAATATGGGGTCCGATACTTCCCGCCAGAAGCCCGTCTCTGAAATCGCCTTTGATCGGGTCGTCAGGGAATCCGAGGCCGCAACGGCTAAGTCGCAGCCGTCGCCAACACAGGTGCCCACAGCGCTTCCTGCTGCAATTGATAGTCTCCGGCTCGAGATGACCACTATCGATTCTCTCTGGCTTGCCATTACGATCGACAATACCAGAAAAGGGGAATATCTCTTCCCGCCTCAGCGAAGGCGGAGTTGGGTAGGAAAAGACCAGTTCCTCATCTCCCTGGGCAATGCGGGAGCAGCGACGTTCAAACTCAATGGTGTCGAGCTTGGCTTGCTTGGAAAGCGGGGTGCTGTAGCCAGAAATCTCTTGATTACGCAATCGGGAGTTCACAGGGCCGAACAATGAGGCTATGAATCTATGGCGACGGGTACGGCGAGCGCATCCACCACCAAAAGGATAGAGGAGCTCCGAACGCTCCTCCGCGAGCACGACTACCGGTACTACGCTCTTGCCCAGCCAACTATTTCCGATCGAGAGTACGACCGGCTGATGCGAGAGCTCATCGAGCTTGAGCGCACCCACCCTGACCTTGTCACACCCGACTCTCCAAGCCAGCGCGTTGGTGGTCAGCCTACCAAAGAATTTCCGACGGTGGCCCACACTGTCCCGATGTTGAGCCTCTCGAACACCTACAATGAAGAGGAGGTCACGGACTTTGATCGTCGTGTCCGGTCGATGTTGGGCAAAGATCCGATTCGGTATGTCTGCGAGCTCAAGTTTGATGGAGTCGCGATCAGTCTACTGTATGAAGGCGGCATCCTGGTGCGTGGCGCTACGCGAGGCGACGGCACCCAGGGTGATGACATCACGCAGAATCTCAAGACCATTCGCTCGATCCCTCTCCGGTCAATGGGAAAGAAGAAAGGGTTGGAGACGTTTGAGGTTCGCGGCGAGGTGTATATGAAGCGGGATGATTTTCAGAAGATGAATGAAGAACGAGAGCTCGCGGGCGAGAGGCCATTCATCAACCCGCGCAACTCAGCCGCAGGCACACTCAAGCTTCAGGACCCGAAGATCGTGGCAACGAGGCCGCTGAATTTTGTCGCCTACTATCTCCGATTGGAGGCGGTCGAACTCGCGAGCCATTATGAAAATCTGAAAATCCTTCGCGAGCTCGGATTTCCCGCGAGTGAGCACAGCCGTTTGTGCAGAAATCTCGATGAGGTGATTCGGTACTGGAAAGAATGGGAAGATCGTCGCGAGGACTTGCCGTATGATATAGACGGTGTCGTGGTCAAGGTTGATGCGCTTCGGCAGCAAGACCGGCTCGGGATGATAGCGAAAAGCCCGCGCTGGGCAATCGCATTCAAGTTTGCAGCGCGAAAGGCAACAACGCTTCTCCGCGACATCAAACTCCAGGTGGGGCGGATCGGCACCATCACGCCGGTGGCCGAACTCGACCCGGTCTTCGTGGGGGGCACGACGGTTTCGCGTGCAACGCTCCACAATGAGGACTATATTGAAGAGCTGGATATTCGACTCGGGGACGCTGTTGTTGTTGAGAAGGGGGGAGACGTCATTCCAAAGGTCAGCAGTGTCGTCCTTGAAAAGCGTCCCCGTGGGACGAAGCCGTTCGTGATGCCGGGAAAATGTCCCGAATGTGGATCAAGGATCTCCCGTCCGGCCGGCGAAGCGAACTACTACTGCGAGAACAGCGAGTGTCCCGCTCAAGTAAGGGCTCGCATCGAGCATTTTGCCCACCGCGGTGCGATGGATATTGAGGGACTCGGAGAAGCTGTGGTGGATCAATTGGTGAGTCTTGGGTTTATCCGAAGTTACGCGGATCTCTATGAGCTGCACAAGAAACGGGACCAGTTGGTGAAATTGGAGCGCTGGGGTGAAAAGAGCGTTGACAACCTCCTGGAAGCCATCGAGGAAAGCAAGAAGCGACCCTTCTCTCGCGTGCTCTTTGCCATCGGTATCCGGCACGTCGGTGCAGGAGTTGTGCAGTTGATTGTGAATGAATACCGGTCGGTGGACAACCTCATGCAAGCGTCACAGGAAGAATTACAGCAAATTCAGGGGATCGGTCCTCGGATTGCCGAGAGCATCCGTCGTTTCTTTGGCGATAGGCACAATCAAAGGATCATCGAGCGTCTGCGCAAGGCTGGACTTCAATTCGAGGAGAAACAACGACGCGCATCAGTGGGGTCCCCGTTGGTCGGCAAGACACTTGTCTTGACGGGAACGCTATCCTCGTTCACACGAGAGGAGGCGAAGCAGAGGATCGAAGAGCTGGGGGGGAAGGTGGCCTCTAGCGTAGGCGAGAATACGGATTATGTTGTCGTCGGCGAGGAGCCCGGCTCGAAGCTCGACAAGGCCAAGAAGCTCGGTGTGCAGACGCTGGACGAAGAGTCATTTCTTAAGTTGATCAAGAAAGCCTAGCTATCATCACCATTCACCAATCAGAGGAGGCTCTATGCAGAACAGCAGCTCTCGGGTCATTTCGGTCGTTGTCCTGGTTCTCGTTCTGGTCACTGTTGGACTCGCGCAGACAAGGGCCGGAAAGTTTGGAGTGGGAGTAGCCGGCACCGGGTACTATTTCCTTCAGTCAGACTTGGGCACAAACGATCCCTCAGGCGGTGGAGCCGTCAGCCTGAGCTACTCTGTGGCTGAATATGTGAGCTTGCGCTCGTTGCTCGGCGTTGGCTATCTTGCCGGGAAACAAAAGGCGTCACCCCTCTATCCAAGTGGGAGGTCCATCGAGACAAACCTGTACCACTGGAACCTGGCGATCAGTCTCGACTTCATGCCGCACGGCCAATTCAATCCGTTTGTATATGTTGGCGGAGGCCTTCTGTGGTTTGATCCTCGCGGGAGCGATGGTAGCCAGATCGTCGGAGGTGGAGTGTCGCGCTTTGACACCAATTATCTCGCTGGCATCGGATTCGACTACTTCTTCGACGAGTTCTGGGCGCTCACGCTGAGTGCAGAAGGCGTTGGAGGATTCACGAGTCAGCTTGACGGCGCGAAGACGGGTACCAACGATACGTATGGACGCGTCTCTCTCGGGTTGCGCTATCACTTCTTTGACCAGGATTTTGTCAAGAGAATGATTGATGCCTTTGAGAAGCGAGGGAAATAGGAACGGTGGCACGATCTTCGGTTCGTATGCTTGAAACCTTTCGCTTGAGGGTAGGGACGTGGTATGCCAGGTTTCATTTCCGCGCTGCGCGTGAGCCGGTGATCCGATTCACGGAAGCCGTCTCACAGGCGCGCCGTGCCATTGTGTTTCTGCCGGAATCAGCAAGCGAGGTCTCCGCTGTCGACATCGTGCTGCGCTTTCTTGCCGGGCAGTTTCACACAAGCAGGGTTCTGCTCGTTGCGCGTAAGGAGCTGACGGCTGCGTTACCGGAACATCGGGGCTTCAACCTGTTCACCTACAGCGCTGATGACCTCAACCCGTGGTTTCTGCCGCGGCCTGATTTGCTTCGAAAGATGAAAAAGAGTACATTCGACTTAGCGTTAGACCTCAACCGTGGCTTTGCCTTGCCCAGCTCTTTTCTGTGCCGTGCATCGCAAGCTCCGTTGAGGATCAGCTTCGTCAAGCCGTACGCGGACAGCTTCTACAATCTTCAAGTTCAAACAACACAATCAAACAATCTCTCCGAGGATTATTCTAAACTGCTCAATTGCATTGAGATGTTTTGAGGCCCAGTATTGAAAGCCGTTCGAAGAAGTTATGCAACGAACGGCGGTAAGAGGAGGAAGCCATGCGATTTGATGTCAAGAAAAATGGTGATGCCACCGTTCTGAAAATCAAAGAACGCAAGCTCGACGCGAGCGTTTCGCCGGAGCTGAAGGGCGAATTTCTTGTCCTGTGCAATCGGAACACCAAGAATCTCATCATCGACCTCAGCGACGTTGAGTTCTGTGACAGCAGCGGATTAAGTGCGCTCCTGATTGCGGAGCGAAAAATGAGAGAAAACGGAGGGGTTGTGAAGCTTGCCGGATTGCAGAAAAAGGTCCTCTCGTTGATCCGCATTTCCCGCCTCGATCGCGCCTTCCGCATTCATGACACGGTCGCCAAAGCGCTCCGGTCATAGCCATCCAACCACGCGGCACCGTGCTTCGATCGTGGACTCATAGCGCTGACACTCCCACGTTCGATCATCAAGGAGACCCCCTTGGGCTTTAGTACGCTCGATTATGTCGTTCTCGTCCTCTACCTGATCGGGATCGCAGTTTTTGGTATCGCTCGGGGCGGAACACAGAAATCTGCACGGGATTATTTTCTCGGCAGAGATGAAATCCCATGGTGGGTTGTCTGCTTCGCCATTGTCGCCGCTGAGACCAGCACACTGACCTTCATCAGTATCCCCGGACTTGCTTACATTACCAATCTCAATTTCCTGCAGGTCACGTTCGGCTACCTCGTCGGACGTATCCTCGTGAGCCTGCTGATTCTGCCCGCGTACTTCAAAGGCGAGCTGTCGACGGCTTATGCCTTCCTGGAGTCGCGCTTCGGCACAAAGACACGCAGCTTTGCATCGCTGGTCTTTCTGTTTACGCGCATGGCGGCCGATGGCGTTCGCCTGTTTGCGACAGCAATACCCCTCAAGTTCGTTCTCAACATTGACTATCCGCTCGCAATCCTTATCCTGGCCGTTGTTGCTCTTGGCTACACGTACATTGGTGGTATTCGAGGGGTCATATGGGTGGATGCGATGCAAATGCTTGTCTACATCGGTGGGGCACTGATCGCTGCCGTCATCTTGGTGACATCTGCCGATGGGGGGTGGACTGCGATCACGCAGAAGGCCTGGGAGGCGGGGAAATTTCAGGTGTTGAACTTGAATTTCGAGAACTTTTGGGGATCGCCGTACACGCTGATCGGTGGGCTGATCGGCGGTGCGTTTCTGTCTATGGCGTCGCACGGTGTCGATCAGTTGGTAATCCAGCGAGTTCTGACCACCAAATCGCTTGCCGCGAGCCGGAAAGCCCTTATCGGAAGCGGCGTAATCATTATCTTCCAGTTCGCCCTTTTCCTGGTCGTTGGGTTGCTGCTGTATGGACATTACAACGGGGCCTCTCTTGGCGAGATGGGGTTGACGCGCGCCGACGAGATCTTCCCACGCTACATCACACAGGGGTTGCCGGCGGGAATCTCGGGGTTCATCATCGCCGGTTTGCTGGCGGCCGCACTCTCGACTTTGGCAGGCTCCATAAGCTCGATGGCCTCCTCGACGGTGATGGATCTCTACAAGCCATACTTCGGCAAAAACGTTACGCCGGAGAAAGAGCTCTCGCTATCCCGGATCGTTACGGTCGTTTTTGCAGCTGCGCTCGTTGTGTCTGCACTCTTTTTTATGAACACCAGCCAAACCGTCGTTGAGCTGGCGCTCAGTATTGCGTCGTTCACGTATGGCGGACTCCTTGGGACCTTTCTGCTTGGCGTTCTTTTCAAGCGGCCCACGCAGGAGGATGCGCTTGCAGGGTTTGTGGCGGGCATCTTCATTATGATTGCCGTCATTTCTCTGAAGCTGGTTCCGTGGACATGGTTCACCCTCATCGGTGTCAGTGCAACGCTTGTCGTCGGCGGACTCTTGAGTCTGTTGACGAAGAAATCAACCTCCTAGAGATCTGGCCGAGAAGTCTCACGCAAAGCCGCGAAGGACGCAAAGCAACTATAAACAACACCTTTTTTGTCAAATTCTTTCTTTGTGCCTCGCCAGCCCGCTACCCGCCCGACTGAACGACGCGTCGTTCGGGCGGGCGCATTCTGGCGGGGCGTCTTTGCGTGAGATGATAGTTTTC
>JBBTCR010000653.1:0-3258 GCA_038043105.1 Bacteroidota bacterium | reverse complement strand
AACTACACAAAACGCGTGGCTATCGTACAATCATTTTGCCAGCCCGCTCCGCGTTTGCCGCTGTACGGCATCCCGCTTTTCGGATTTTATTTGAGCGGGACTGGCGGGTTGGAGCGGCACTAGATCCACTAGTTCACGAGTTCCAGACTACCTCAACCTGAAAGGACAGAGATATGAAAAAGATCCACTTTGTCTTGTTTCTGTGCACTCTCTGGATCAAGGTTGGCGATGCGTTCGCATCTGACCTACCATCCGTCACTCACTACTCACTACGTCTCCACCTTTTTCAGAGCGAACAACGCTTCGAAGCAGAGGTGCAGATGACAATCACTAACAAGACCCAACGGTCTTTTTCCGAGATTCCTTTCTTGCTCTATCGTCTGCTGGATGCACAAGCAGTCACCGATGAATCAGGTTCAGCAGTCAGGTTTAGACAATCGATTCAGAAGTTCAAAGAAGTCCCCACGTGGCAAGCAAATCTCATTCATATCGAATTGCCCGAGCCACTTCACCCTTCAAAGTCAATAACAATAACGATGAAGTACAGCGGTTCGGTTTATGGTTACCCTGAAGTTATGCAATACGTCCGGGACCGAATTGATGAAGTCTACTCTCTCATACGCCCGGACGCCTTCGCCTACCCGATGCTATCACTTCCTTCCTTCCCAGTCCTTCTGGCCTCATATCAGTCAAAGTTCACGTTTGACATCCAAGCCACTGTGCCTTCAGGCTATGTTGTTGCTTGCGGTGGTAGGCTCATAAGTTCTACCAGCAAAGGCGATTCCGTCATCTTCGCCTTCGAAAGCAAGGGACCCGTCTCACGAATGGACATTGCAATCGCAAGATTCAAAACGTTGAGCGATGACTCCCATAATCTCTCGGTCTACTTTTTGCCAGAAGATGAGCAAAGTGCTTCTGATGTTTTGCGAGAAATGAAAAGAGTCATCGAACTCTACTCATCGCTCTTTGGGCAAGTGAAAAACTATAAGGGTTATACGACTATTGAGATACCCGAAGGGTGGGGTTCACAAGCGGACGATTATTCAATCTTACAAGCAGCGTCAGCGTTCAAGGAAAGAAAATTTTCGGAAGTCTACCACGAAGTTGCCCATACTTGGAATGTCAAAGCGAAACCGGAGGTTCAACGTTGCCGTTGGTTCGACGAGGCGTTTGCTACGTACTTTGAGGCTCTGGCAACTCGAGAATTCAAAGGTGATAGCGCTTTTCAAAAGCATATGGAAGGGCTTAGAGAGCGTTGGCTTCAACGTGCCGCAAAAGATAAGAAGAACTTCGACACCCCGATTGCTGAGTACGCAAAGGAAGAACTCGGACAAAACTCTTATACCAAAGGTGCCTGGTCATTATATGTGCTTCACCAGTTAGTCGGTGAAGAACACTTCGGACAAATTATCCGGACTCTTCTTTCAGAGTTTGGCGACAAACCTGCTGATTTCAGAGATTTTCAACGCATCTCTGAGAATGTCTCGAAGATGAAGCTTGGCAGATTATTCGATGAATGGATTTACGGCACGCAATCTTCACAACTCCTGGCGGACAAAGCACCGGTCACCGCAATCACAAAAAGATATTGATGTGTGCCCGGCGGTCAACATCGACCAACAGCGCACGACACGCCGTTCCGTCTGTTGGTTGAATCATTGTTGTCGATGCACCGATTTGTTTGCGGTCTTCAAATCAACTTGCGTTTGAGTTACATCGGCAGCGTGGTTGGAGTTGGATAGGCGGCTGTGGAGGGGTTCTATGGATCACCGGGCCAAAACGGCCTTCTTGGCGCTCATCGTTGTACAAGCCTTGCACTCTTTCGAGGAGTACGCCTTCCGCCTGTACGACGTGTTTCCCCCAGCGCGGCTCCTCAGCAGCCTTGTCTCCGAGGATCTTCGCAGGGGGTTCGTCGCTATCAACGTTAGCCTTGTTGCCTTCGGCTTGTGGTGTTGGCTCGTCCCGATTCGACGCGGCCATTCATCCGCGCAGGGACTGGCTTGGTTATGGGTCACCATCGAGTTGCTCAACGGCATCGGACACCCCGCTTGGGCGGTGTCCGAGAGAGCATACGTTCCAGGTGTCGCCACGGCGCCGCTGCTTCTCATTCTCGCGGTGTACTTGGCCAGACGTCTTTTTAAGGAATGATCACGGCCTTGGTCCGATTCCCACAGACTGGAGTCTTACGAAGTAATCGAAGATAGTGTCAGAAGGCCCGCCAGAAGGATTGGCGGACAAGGAACTCCTGACACCACTGATTGAAAGGGCACATTCAAATGGCTTCGGCGCGAAAAAACTTATTGCTGATTGTACCAATTTTTTTTCTTGCTGTGGAAGCAGCAACTTCCCAACAAAAAGAAGTCCTCAATGGTGACTTTTGGCGAGAGCAGGCTCTCACAAATATTATCCCTTATTGGTATGAGCACGTGAGAGACATGCGGTATGGCGCTTTCTATATGAGTCTTACCCGCTCGTGGCAGCCGACTCCTCCCTGGGACAAGTACCCTGCAATGATAAGCCGGCAGGTGTACGGTTTTTCTGCTGCATATCTTCTCTCAGGTGATAGGAAATATCTTGAGGTGGCTCGAGAGGCAGTAGATTATCTGCTGAAACACGCCTGGGACAAGCAGTATGGCGGATGGTTCGCGGTGCTGACCCAAACAGGCGAGCCTAGGGATTCCACCAAGAGTGTTGATCTGCAGCTTTATACGGATGTGGGTCTTGCACTGTATTACTTCGTCACTGGGGATGAGAGAGTTTTATCCCATATTAAAGAGTCCGTTGGAATCCGCAAGACTTATGCCCGTGATAAAGAATTTGGCGGATACTATCAGGTTCTTCATCGAGACTTGAGCGTCAAGGATAGTTCAAAGAGCAAACATTCTCATTTCGGATACACAAGCTCTCTCTTGCTTAATTTGTCAATGGCTACGAGGGACCCGGAGATTCTCAGCTTCGCGGAAGAGCTAATGCAGATCACCATGGAGCGGATGACCGATCCTGAATACGGCTGGCTCCGTGGATTCCCGAGCCGCTACGATCGGAGATGGAACTTTACTCCAGTGATGATGGGTGGGAAAGAGGTGATCTCGGCCGGAGCACAACTCACCGGCGCCTTGGCCTTTCTGCGCCTCTATGAGCTGACGGGAAAAGAAGTCTATCGGAAGGAAGGTGTGAGGCTGGGAGAGCAGGCTATGCGCTATGCATCGGATTCTACGCGGGGAGGATGGTATGACATCCTTGAGAGAATTCCTCCCC
>JBBTCR010000652.1:0-1126 GCA_038043105.1 Bacteroidota bacterium | reverse complement strand
CAGGGTGGTCCCGAAGGCGCTGGGACAAGCTGGACCGATGGGAAGATCTTTGGATACCTGACATGTTTCCCAAACCTGTCAGGTCTGGCTTTCCATTACTTCTGAGCGACTCCTGCCTCCTCGTGAGTCTGGGTCCGTCTTGGAAGGTGGGCATCTACCAGCCACCTGAGCTTCCGAAGCTTTTCTCAGCCCAGCGCAAAGACCTTCGGTAGGGTTCCTTCGTTCATTAGCGTAAATATCTGGCATCCCCCTGGTTTGAGCCCATTTTCCTGTTCCCTTGTTTTCCGCTAATCGCCCCACAAGTCGGCTCATTTCGCAACTGGCAGCAAGTTTTTCTGACTTTCTGCATCTTTACATGTAAAGGGACCTCGAGAGGATTCCGCCTAAATGGGCCCACAAAGCCCTCAATCAAATCGCATTGGCGAGCTACGGTCAGATGCTCAGCTCGTAGAGTGCATTCGACTTGGAGATGCTCGGGCGTTTGCCGAGCTTTTCAATCGACACAAGCGCAGTGTGTACGAATACTGCTTCCGGCTGCTGCAGGATCGCGACAATGCTGCGGATGCGATGCAGAACACGTTCATCAAGATGTTCAACAGCATCGCTGGACTCAAGAGCACCGCGGCATTCAAAGTCTGGATGTTCACGATCGCTCGGAACGAGGTCTTTGAGCACATCCGGCGCTCAAGAAGCAACGGCTTGCCGGATGAAGATGATCTGTGGGGGGAGGAGTCTCCGTATGAGGAGTACATTCAGCAAGAGCAGACGGAACTTGTTCAGCGTGCGATCGCTCAGTTGAAGCCCGACTATCGGGAGGTCCTGGTGCTGCTGGAGTATGAACAGCTCTCGTACTCGGAGATTGCGTCAATAACCGGGGCAACGATCGGTTCGGTCGAGTCGAGGATCTTCAAGGCTCGCAAGGCATTAGCCAAGAAGTTGAAACCGTACATGTAGGTCGAGCTTTAGCTCGACAGGCAACTTGAAAAGTCGCCCAACAACAAATAAGGAGTACCTCCATGAGCTGCGAAGAATTTCAACAACAGATCAGCAAGCTGCTGGATAATGTCTTGGACAAGAAGGACACGCCGGGAGTCTTCACACATCTCAGCGGGTGTGAGGAATGCAG
>JBBTCR010000651.1:0-7871 GCA_038043105.1 Bacteroidota bacterium | reverse complement strand
CCCATAATTCACCTATTTATAGATTGGATGGATAAATCTTGATGTCTTTTGTCGCTGTTGTAAATCCTTCCGTTGCTCCTTCAACACTCATAACGATATTCGCTCGAACGGCTTTGACGCTGTCGGGGTTCGACGTGATCTTCCCCTTCAATTTGTAATATTGGAACGTGATGCTGGAGAAATTCTTTCCGACCTCGAGCACAGTTCCCCCGTTTACCTTTCGATACAGTTTGTAGCTGCTTCCATTCGGCACGGTGTAGTAGCGAATCGTATCGGCTAAACCGTTGTTGTCAATGTCTCCCTTGAATTCGATGTCATTGGAGCACAAGATCGTGAAAACGGGCCTCGTGGCCCGGTAACCTGCTTGCGTAAGATCGTTATACAGCATGTCCGCAACGATTTGGACGTGGGCCTTGGTGTTGGCGTGGTTGGTCCTTACGTAGAGAGCGTTGTTCAAATTCACCGTGAGCGTCAACATCACGATGATCATTGACCCCCTAACAAAAAGAGATTGTATGAGATCTAAGAAGATGCTCATTCAGAAGGTAAGAAATTCAAGAGAATTCGATCGGCTCCGGCCGGAACCATACCAAGACGCAGACATCATGGCTTCAAAAACGGTGCCATTGGGCATCAGATTGTCGAATTCTCGAAAAATTCACAGAAAACGCACCTTTCCCGGATCCTTGCCAGCACGAATTCTGATCCAGTCAGAATTGCCCGCAAATCCGTTCCGAAAATCTCGGAATCCGATCACCGCATCTTCTCAAGGAAAACTCAGCCTTTCCCAGTAGTGAGAGGGTCTCCTGGACTGGTACGTTCGATAGCGAGACATGGTCACGCAGGACCACGAGAATTCCCAGACTTGACACTGTTTTCGGCCGAACCTTTGGCAGTTTGAGAACCCTTGAGCTTGATTCCGAGACGCGAACATTTGTCATACAACGTCTTTTCGGGAATCCCCAGCAGCCGCGCGCTTTCCTTGACGCTCCATTTCGTAAGTTCCAGGGTCCTGTAGATTGCTATGCGCGCTGCGGAATCCTTCGCTTCCTTTTCTATTTCAGGAAGTGATTGCCCAGTGACGACCGGAGTGCTTGCTTCGACAATCTCCCTTGGAAGATGTTCGGGCTCAATGGATGCAGTTGGCGAGAGCAGGATTGCGCGCTGCAGCACATTCTCCAGCTCGCGAACATTCCCGGGCCAATTGTACTGTGTCAACATGTCAAGAGCAATTCGGTTCAATTGAACGGTCGGTTTGCTGAGAGCTTTGCCGAAGCGTTGCAGGAAGTGCTCAACGAGCAACGGAATATCTTCCTGGTGATCACGCAGTGGAGGCATGTGGATGGGATACACATTCAACCGATAGAACAGATCGTGTCGAAACTCTCCCCGCTCGGTCATAGAGTTCAGATCCCGATTCGTCGCGGCGATCACTCGAACATTGACCGGGATGGGACTGGTGCCACCGATCCGGTCGATCTCTTTCTCCTGCAGCGCGCGCAACAGCTTGACCTGCAGGTGTACATCCAGCTCGGCAATTTCATCGAGAAAAATCGTTCCGCCGTCGGCAAGCTCAAACTTGCCCAGCTTTGTTTGCGTGGCCCCGGTAAACGATCCCTTCTGGTGCCCGAACAGCTCGCTTTCAATGAGTTCTTTCACCAGGGATGCACAGTTGACAGTCACACACACGCGCTGGCTTCGCTTGCTCGCGACGTGAATCTCGCGCGCAACGAGTTCTTTACCGGTACCGGATTCGCCCGTAATCAAGACCGTCACATCGGTCATTGCTACGCGCTGGATCGCTTCAAAGACGCGTTGCATCACGGGGCTCGCTCCGACGATTCTTCCGGAAACACGCTCGACCTCTTCGCGCAGGAGCTCATAGTCCCTCTTGAGCTCACGCTCTGCGAACGCTTTCTCCACGAGCGTCTTGAGCTCTTCGATCTTCGGAGATTTCGAAATGTAGTGGTAAGCGCCCAGCCTCATCGCCTCCACCGCGCTCTCAACGGATGCGTGAGCCGTAAACATGATCACGGGGCAGTCTGGAATTGCATCCTTCACGTGTTTCAGTACGTCCATCCCGCTCTGTCCCTCGCCTAGCATCACATCGAGCAACATGACATCCACCTTCCTGTTACTCAGTATATCAAATGCTTGCGCTTCGGTTTGGGCCGTCAGGACCTTGAACGATTCGCCCATCAACGACTCGAAGTCGTCCAGGAACGTCTTGTTGTCGTCCAGTACAAGAACCGTACGCACTTGGTCCATAACGTTTCTAGCAAGCTTCCGGTGAATACCTTATGGTGAAATACCTACCCATACAATATAAGGAAGAACATCCCAAACGTGGAAGAGGCTACGTGTTGAGCATTCTCAAACGTAGCAAAAAGGTTGTTCCAACCCCCTCCACGCTGTCTTTGACGCAGATATCTCCATCATATTTTCCCAAGATTTCCGGCACTTTCGCAAGATTAGCTCGACCCGCGAGCCCTTTCCCACTGAACACATCTCGCCACATTTGTAGAGGAATATAGAGGCTGTTGTCGTGCATTTCTAACAGCCATTGATCAATGCCCGTCCGCGCTGCAAACGTGAGCTCGCGCCCTATATCGTCGTTGGCCTGGCTGGTTGGATGATCAATCAGCGCCTCTATCACTGCCACGAACTCTGGTTCCGATATCACGACGTCCTTGTCCGGTTCAGTCAGACGAATGGAGAATGAGACCTTTTTTCCGGCGTCAGTGCTTTTTCGTCTTTCAACGATCCCTCGCAGTACTTTGATCGGTGTGCATTGAAAATCTCTAAACACATGCTCGCGCATGACTCGAAAAGCGTCGAGAAGCTGGTCAACGTGTTTTGGAATCTCCACTTCGTGTCGCTGCAGTTCTTCAGCCGGCACGCGCGGATTCAGGCTCAACGCCTGCGCAATCCTTGCTAGCTCATCAGCGTGAAACTTGAGCGCGTCTGCGATTTTCGGATCAAACTGAAGGATCTGGAATTGCTGCGCAATTCTTCCGAGCGCTGGATGAGCCTTCTCAATGTACTCCGTCAGCGCAGCGCGGAACCGATCATATTGGCTTGATGATGTAGCCTCTTCGAGATTGCGTCCGAAAAGCGCAATGCGGTTAATATTCATATGGGCCGACCCGCCATGCGAAAACGGCTGCAGGTTCAAGATAATCTGGTCTTTTGTCTGTTCCTCACTCATGCGTGCCAACTCCTTGAAATGCGCTCTTCTTCAACATCGCGACGATCCCTCGCGTTTGGGCCAAGACAGAGGGTGTTCATGGTTTGACTGAGGAGAGGTTCATCCGGCAGCGTAACTGCGGCGAGAAGGACGGCTAGTGTGCCTGAGGCGGTACGCACGGAGGTTCTCTCACGGGGATCATTATCTGTCACGGGTTCTGACTCAGCCATCGTTTGATCGACTGCAGGAATGCTTCTTCATTCACGATCGGTTTTGCAACGTAGTCATTAAACCCTGCTTCGAGAAATCGTTCCCGGTCACCGCTAACAGCGTGGGCGGTCAGTGCGACGACAGGAATGTCCCTCAGCCGTTCGTTGGAGCGAAGACGCGAGAGCACTTCGATGCCGTCCATCCCAGGCAGGGAGATATCAAGGAGAATCAGATTGGGAGTGGAAGTCTTGAGAGCCTGAATTGCCTCAAAACCGGTTTCGTATTCGAGTAGCGTGTACAGCTCGCTGAGCAGCGTCCGCACCAACAGTCGATTATCCTTGTTATCCTCGACAAGCATGATCGATTTCATCTCTATTATTATAAGTGGTTAAGCGTGAAAGTGCAAGACGGCACCGGGCACGCAGATGCAGTCGTCGAGAAGCTTGCCGTCGTGGAAAGCAGTTTCTCCTGTGAATTGCCTCAAATGACAGATCTGCTACTCCCTCAAGTGCGACATGAAGGCAATGCGTGCTGGTTCCGCCAGTGCAGGGGAGTACCACGTGCAGTCTGTGCATGCGGTGCCCGAAGACACAAAAGGCTCCTCAATGAGGAGCCTAGAAGTTTGTGGACACTGAAGGATTCGAAACCCGACCAAAAGCCTGTCGGCGTGCACGCTTTTGTCGGACATTAACGGTTAGGCCGAGATTTCGCAAACAACGCTCAACCTTCGACCTCCTGCTTGTCCCAAAACGGCTCCCGCAGTTTTCTTGCGGGACTGCCGTTTTGAGGATCCCGATGTTGTTTATCGGGATAAGGGCGGTGGTGGACGCTGAAGGATTCGAACCTTCGACCTCCGCCTTGTAAGGGCGGCGCTCTGAACCAGCTGAGCTAAGCGTCCAGGTACGCCATGAACGCCTTCAAAATATACACATCTTCTGCTCCTGAATCAATGAAGCGTGCGGTACGGAGTCCCAGTTCGTTATGAAGGGAGACAGGCATAAGGTCTTTGAAGGTCAGGTCTTTGCGGCCCCCAGGATTCTCTTGAATCCCTCGGAAATGATTTCGGATGGGGGGAGCAAACTGATAACGAGGCATGATTTCTGTTCGAAATCGAATAAGCGGCCAGGGTGCACAAGGACGTTGTGCGTTCGCAGCAATTCAAGCGCCCATTCTTCATCCGAGCGAGTGTTGGGGAGACGCAGAATAGCATTCCATCCTCCCTCACAGCGGAGTACGCTTAGGCTTGAAGAAGGCGGGCATTCTCTTTTCAGCATACGATAGTTACTTCGCACACGATCGCGGATCTGCTGCCTCACCGGAAGCAGGTCTTTCAACAGAAGCGCCAAAGCGTGCTGAACAGGTGCTCCGACGGAGAGAAAAATGTCGCCGATCATTTCCAATCGTGCGATCGCTTCGTCTCGAACATCATGTGGTCCTGAGATGACAATCCAGGCCAGCTTCATTTGCGGGAGCCCGAGAAGCTTGGACAAACCGTTGAGCGTGAAGGTGAGCACATCGCTGTTCCCGGCAAAGCTCGGTGCCCTTCGACCATCAACCTCAAAAGCGAACGATTCAAACACCTCATCGACAATCAACGCTGCGTGATGGCGTTGTGCAAGCTTGCAGATGGCCTCTCGCTCTTGTACTTTCACAAATGAGCCTGTAGGGTTATTCGGATGCACTAAGACCAGGGCCCGGGTTTCGCCGGAAAAGCTCTGTTCAAGCGCAGAAATATCAATGTGCCATTCACCATCGTAGGAGAGATGGTAGTGGCGCGCAGAGGCATCGTTCAGCTGGCTGAGGTAGGTGAAGAGCGGATAGCTTGGCTTCGGCAGAAGCACGGAATCGCGCTCGTTACAGAGAAGTCGAAACAGAAACGAGTACGCTTCGCTGGTGCTTGCTGTGAGGATGATGCACTCGGGTTCTATCGTGATGCCTTGATCCCGATAGAAATCAACTACAGCAAGGCGTGCCGAGAGAAGCCCTTTGGGATCAGGTTCATACACCAAGGAGCGTTCTGTGGAGAGAGCTTTAAGTATTGACTCGGAATCGTAATCAAACCTGCAGCAGGTCGGATTCGATTCCGTCAGATCGATGATCTTTTCACCACGTTCGCGCTTGTGCTGCAAGAGGCTGAAGAGCTGACTCGATCGAAAATCCCAATTTGTGCGAGAGGAGAACATGGGCGGGGAAATGTCTGGAGAAGGGGTCAGAAGTCAGAATACAGGAGTCAGGAGTCAGAATACAGGGGTCAGAAGTCAGAATACAGGAGTCAGGAGTCAGAATACAGAAGTCAGCGAGGACAAAGAACATCCTGCTCTTTAACTCTGCAATCTGCCTTCTGCATTCTGAATTCTGAATTCTGTCTTCTCTCTTCTGGATGCTGGATTCATTCTACGTTACAACCATCTCCGCTTTCTTCTTCGACATCCGGTTGCGCTTGTTATGGTCTAGATGTTTCGTCCGAAGACGGATTGACTGCGGTGTAACCTCGAGATACTCGTCATCGCTGATCCATTCGATCGCTTGCTCGAGAGTCAGGATGCGGGGTGTTTCCAGGCGTATCGCTTCATCAGAGCCAGAGGCTCGAATGTTGGTGAGATGCTTCGTCTTGCAGACGTTGACAACCATATCGTGCTCGCGGGAGTTCTCGCCCACGATCATCCCGGCATAAACTCGTGTGCCGGGCTCGATGAAGAACGTCGATCGCTCCTGCAGTTTCCACATCGCATAGGCGACAGCAAGACCGTCCTCAAGGGCCACAAGTGCGCCGCGGGAACGGTGTGCGATCTCGCCCTTGAACGGCTCATAGCCGTGAAAGTTGTGATGGAGAATGCCGGTTCCCTTCGTTTGCGTCAGGAACTCAGAGCGAAATCCCAACAGCCCCCGTGCCGGCACGACGAACTCGAGCCGCGTGTTTCCCTGGACCTGCAGGAGGTTCCTCATCTCTCCCTTCCGTTGACCCATGTTCTCAATCACCGCCCCGACGTACTCGTCGGGCACGTCAATAATGACATGCTCCATCGGCTCGCACAGAACATCATCAATCCACTTGCAGATGACCTCCGGGCGAGAGACCTGGAACTCAAAGCCCTCTCGTCGCATGGTCTCAATGAGAATGGCCAGATGAAGTTCCCCTCGACCGCTCACCTTGAACACATCGGGAGAATCTGTGAGCTCGACCCGCAGGCTTACGTTCGATCGAAGCTCTTTTGCCAGCCGTTCCCCCAGGTGCCGGGTGGTGACGAATTTTCCCTCCTGCCCGGCGAAGGGGGAGTTGTTCACCATGAAGTTCATAGAGAGCGTCGGCTCCTCGATGGATACAAACGGGAGCGCCGCGGGATCATGCGCATCGGCAATTGTTTCCCCGATATCGACATCCTCCATTCCCGCCACGGCAATAATTTCACCCGCGCTTGCCTCTTCGACTTCGACGCGTTTGAGTCCTTCGAACGTGTAGATCTTGGTCACCTTTGCATCATCAACTGATCCCTCGCGGTGAACGATCTTCATCGGTGCCCCGAGTCTGATGGTACCACGGTTAACCCGACCGATTCCGAGCCGTCCAAGATAATCATTGTAGTCAATTGTCGTCACGAGCATCTGGAATGGAGATTCGTCATCCCCGGGAGGCGAAGGAACTCGCCTAACGATGGCCTCAAAGAGCGGCACCAGATTGTCACTCGGATCATCCAACTCCCGTTTGGCAATGCCCTGCTTGGCAACGCAGTAGATCGTTGGAAAGTCAAGCTGGTGGTTGTTTGCGCCTAGAGAAAGGAATAATTCAAACACTGCATCGAGCACTTCGTGCGGGCGGGCGTCTTTGCGATCGATCTTGTTGATCACCACGATCGGCTGGAGATCCAGTTCCAGAGACTTTTTCAAAACGAATTTCGTTCCAGGCAAGGGGCCCTCAGCCGCGTCAACGAGCAACAGCACACCATCCACCATCTTCAGTGTCCGCTCCACCTCGCCTGCAAAGTCGGCGTGTCCCGGGGTGTCGACAATATTGATCTTGACAACCCCACCGCTCTTCGGCTTGTAGAAAACGGCGGTGTTCTTGGCCAGTATCGTTATGCCGCGCTCACGCTCCAACTCGTTTGAGTCCATCACGCGGGTCGCTACTTCCTGATTCGCACGGAATGTTCCTGTCTGCTTGAACATGTGATCAACGAGCGTTGTTTTCCCGTGATCGACATGCGCGATGATCGCGATGTTGCGAATGCCCTCTCTTCTCTTCATACATCCTTCTACGATTCTCTGCGTAAGTCTCGAGGTGCTGCGAAACACATACGCCAAAATTCACACTCAAGAAAAAAAATGCCTCGGGTTTGGTGTTCCAACCTGAGGCTTGCTTTGCCCTTTTCCTTGTCAGCCTTTGAAGCTAAGATAGGAAATTCTTGCCAAAAATGAAATGCCCAACATTGGCTTCAAGCTTCGACATCACGAAATGCGAGATTTTCATGGATCGATC
>JBBTCR010000650.1:0-1619 GCA_038043105.1 Bacteroidota bacterium | reverse complement strand
GCAGCCTCGTTCAATAGCTCATTCGCCAAACCACTCGGATTGCCACCGATTAACAACATTGACAAGGGTCTGGCTTCTTCAGGGAATACGCAGAGCGAGTCCTTCCTCGAGTTTGAGAAGGTCGATCTCCGACATCCGGTCTTTCAAGGCATGTTTGAAGAAGAAGAGTTGAACAACCTCAGACAGCCATCGCGGTCCGCCGCTTCCGTCCAGCGATCTTTGGAATCGCCGCGCGTGCGAGTTTCTGTACGCTATGCTCCGACGCCACAATCGAATGCCATCATCACGCTTTCCAACGGTTCGTCATTCTTGTTGGAACAAAGCGTGGGGAGCGGACAAGCCTTGCTGTTCGCTGTTGCACCGGACCTCGAGTGGTCTGACTTTCCTCTCAAGGGTCTGTTTGTTCCGCTGCTGCATCGCTCTGTTTCCTACTTGAATCGACAACATACTCAGCCGGAGGGAACGCTGGCGGGAGATGACGTTCTGGTGAAGAGCATCATGCGCACGACGGCTCCCTGGACAGTCCGAGATCCTGCGAATCTGGAGAGGACGTTTAGCCCCTCGTCCTCAGGTTGGCAGCAGACGCTCAGATTCTCAAACAGCGATCTCATTGGTGTGTACTCGGTGAGCGCACGCAACTCTGTGCTTCAGAAGTTTGCGGTGAACCTGGATCCTCGCGAGTCGAAACTGGCAAAGGCCTCGACCGGTCAGATTGAAACAACCTTGCAGCAGCTTGGAATTGACCGCGCAGCGGTACACTATGCCGACCAGCCCCTGGATCTTGGGCAGGTCGTGCTGGAATCAAGGTTTGGATGGGAGCTGTGGAAACACCTCCTGGCTGCTGCACTGCTGCTCGCACTGACTGAGATGGTTGTCGCACGGACAGGAAGAAAGGAATCGTTGGTGTCCTCATAACATGATCGAACTTGGGCAATCGGGGAAAGAGCGTTGTATCATCGTTGGCGTCTCCACGCGTACGGTCGGCCGGAGCGAGACGGAGGAGTATCTGGACGAGTTGGCCCTCCTTGCGGATACGGCTGGAGCGGAAGTCGTCGGGCGGCTGACACAAGATCGTGACCGCATCGACGCTGCGACCTTCATCGGCAAGGGGAAGGTGGAAGAAATCCACTCCTTCGTCGTTGAGCAGAAGGTTCCGCTGGTGATATTCGATGACGATCTCTCGGCGGTACAAGTGAGGAATCTCGAGCGAGTACTCGAATGCAAGGTGCTTGACCGAAGCGCCCTCATTCTGGATATCTTCGCGTCACGAGCGAAAACCAACGAGGCCAAAACCCAGGTGGAACTCGCCCAGCTTCAATACCTTTTGCCACGCCTCACGCGTCAGTGGACTCACCTGTCGAAGCAGTTTGGCGGCATCGGCACGAAGGGCCCCGGCGAAACGCAAATTGAAACGGACCGCCGGATGATCCGTGCACGGATCAGTCATTTGAAGGAAAAGCTCACCCGAATCGCCCAGCAACGCGTCACACAGCGGAAGTCTCGTTCCCTGCATACGCGCGCGGCCTTGGTCGGCTACACGAACGCGGGGAAGTCGACGCTTCTGAATCTGCTCTCCGGCTCTGATGTCTTTGTCGAGAACCGTCTGTTCGCCACGCTCG
>JBBTCR010000649.1:0-2669 GCA_038043105.1 Bacteroidota bacterium | reverse complement strand
CGGAGAGGGCAAGCAACGGTATCCCGCACCGTAAGGGGAACCATTGCCTTCAGTCAGGTGAGAATCCGACCTGCCCGCGAGACTTCGATTGTTTTCAATTCGTCATTGAATGACTGAACATGGCTGTTTCATCGCTGGTCGCCGACAAGAGTAGAGAACGCCTCTGACGCTTCGACTGATCTCGGACTAGCGCATTACCTCTCAAAAGCCGCAGAAGCGGCGAAAAGTGGTATTGCATCCATCTTCTCCACCTATAGGCGGACAAACCTCCTCCAGAAGCGATTCGGGCCGACGAAAAGTAAGTTCACGGTGCTTCGACGGAGCGCCTCAGTTGATGTTGCACTATGAAACTGCTGAAATTCGTACTGAAAGGCAACACGCTATCGCTGAAGATGGCTGGGGCGCGATCGCGCAGTGTCAACTTAAAATAGGAGTTGTTCACGACCTGTCGCGCGTTTTCCATCGATTTCATTTCACGGCAACAAATGCTATCTTCATTCATCAAGAGCAATATCATCATCTCAATTCTCAGTTCTCCTGGATCCGTGCAGATGGAACACGATCGCAACATCCCGCTGCAACCAGAAATCCTCACCTCTCTCCGACGCACCCTGGATGAGGACATCGGTTCTGGAGACGTCACGACTGACAGCATTGTTTCACCGGGCACAGCCATGAGCGGGCAGATCATCGCCAAGCAGAGCGGGGTGGTGGCGGGGCTTGATGTGGCGTGTGCTGTCTTCACAATTCTGGATCCAGACGTGCGTTTCATCGCTCACGTCCCCGAGGGAGCTCGGGTGAAGAACCTCCAGGTCCTTGCGTCCGTGTCGGGCTACGCTTCCGCGCTGCTCAGGGCAGAACGGACAGCATTGAACTTCCTCGGCCGGATGTCAGGGATTGCTACACTGACCCGTCAGTTTGTTGATGCTGTCGCCGGAACAAAGGCGGTCATGGTGGATACCCGCAAGACCGCTCCTGGACTTCGTGTGATCGATAAGCTCTCCGTCCTCCGCGGCGGTGGCCAGAATCATAGGATGGGACTTTTTGATATGATCTTGATCAAGGATAACCATATTGATCTAGCAGGCTCGATGGCTGAAGCCGTTCACCGTGCTCGGCAGGCGGGCTCAGGCCTCGATATCGAGGTTGAAGCCCGGACGTTGGATGATGTGAAGGAAGCTCTGGAACTGCACGTGAACCGAATCCTCCTCGATAACATGACATTGGAGGAGATGCGTCAAGCGGTCGCTCTGAATGCAGGGCGCGCAAAGCTCGAGGCTTCCGGCAACATAACCTTGGAGAACGTTTGCCAAATCGCCGAGACGGGCGTTGATTATATCTCCATCGGAGCCCTCACGCACTCTGCCAAGGTCTTTGACGTCAGCTTTGTCTATCAGCGACAGCCTCTTCTTCACTCTCAGACTCATACGCCTTAAACTACGGCACCTATGGCGCATATGTCGGTCGATAACCTGTTTTCGGAGCTACAGTCGAAGCTTGGCGACATCGTGCCATATTTCGAACTACGGTACAAAGCAGAACTCGCGTTCGAGATCAATCGCCTGAAGAAAGAAAGGAACGCGGTCATCCTCGGCCACAATTACATGGAGCCTGCGTTGTTCTATTCCGTCACGGATTTCAGAGGTGACTCGCTGGAACTCTGTTACAAGGCGCGACAGACGGACAAGGACATTATTGTGTTCTGTGGTGTCCGATTTATGGCTGAGACGGCGAAAATCCTCAATCCCTCAAAGACCGTCCTTCTACCCTCAATGGAAGCCGGCTGTTCGCTCGCGGCGAGTATCACCCCTCAGGATGTGCGGGCCCTGAGGCAAGAGTTCCCCGGTGTCCCAGTCGTTGCCTACATCAACACCTATGCAGATGTGAAGGCGGAAGCCGATATCTGCTGCACGTCAGGGAATGCTGCCGCTGTCGTGCAATCATTGCACAGCGACACGGTGATTCTTATTCCCGACGAATATCTCGCACGGAACGTGGCCTGCGAGACAGGAAAACACATCATCGTTCCCACGTTGAATCCGGGTCAAATGCAAGATGCTCCCATTGAGTACCATCTTATCGGTTGGCACGGGCGATGCGAAGTGCACGAGAAGTTCACTGTTGAGGATGTTCGGAATGTGAGGAAGCAATTTCCGGACGTGCTCATCCTGGCGCACCCAGAATGCAGCCCGGAAGTTGTCGCGGCATCGGATTTCTCTGGAGGCACCTCAGCAATGGTACAGTATGTCGAGCGGACCTCGGCCCCCCGTTACTTGCTGTTGACCGAGTGCGCTATGGGTGACAACATTGCCGCCGCCCATCCGGAGAAAGAGATCCTCAGAATGTGCAGCGTCCGCTGTTCCCATATGAACAAGATCACGCTCGAAAACACGCTCCAGTCGCTGACTGCACTCCAACACGTCGTTGACCTCCCTCCTGATATCATCGAGCGGGGCGCAAGGGCTGTTGAGCGGATGCTGACCATTGTGTAACACTTCAAGCATTGACTGCGTAACAGCTATGTGACCCAAACCTCCCGATGGGTCTCTCCCTCTCGACCGCTGCACGTCCAAAGCACCGACCTGCCCCGAGTCTTCTTCGGGGTCTTCACCGATGAGGATTCTTCTTTAGACGTAGTAGCGGGGGCAGGACTTGAACCTGCAACCTTC
>JBBTCR010000648.1:0-2022 GCA_038043105.1 Bacteroidota bacterium | reverse complement strand
GAAAACTCTCGTCGGCATCCTCGGCAGAGAGAACAACAACCTCTGATGGCAAGATGCCGTTCAGACTCCTGAAAAGCGCTCGCGTATCAGTGCTACGAGTCGTCATGAAATTGACAACCTGTCCTCGCGCATGAACGCCGGCGTCGGTCCTCCCTGCAACGATCGCTTGGACTTCCTCTTGAAGGATTTGGCGAAGAGCTTTTTCGACCGCTTCTTGAATCGACGGTCCGTTTGGCTGGATCTGCCAGCCAACATAGTTTGTCCCGTCGTACTCGAGAACCAGCTTGATATTACGCATTGGCATAAAAAAGAAAAATCCCGCTCAATTGGGCGGGATTGTATTCGCTGCTTTGGTCAGCTATCAAAACTCTTTACTCAGAGTCAGTTCAATCCCGTGGGCCGCCAGCGTTCCGCCCAAGACCCTCGCATCCAATCGCCAAGCTCCGGCCGACCCGGCAAGGCTGTTGTAGTCAGCAACGGCTCTAGCCGCTGAGATTGCGGCAATGATCCTGTTCAAGACCAGTGCCCCGATGACAAATTGGGAATTCCTGAATGCTTCGTCGCTCCGTATCCTCGTATCCTTGTACGCGAGACGATTTGCATCGTTATCCCAACGCCATCCGTACGCCGGGCTGAGGTTGTAAAGCTGATCGTATTGCCGATTACGCAGCTTTGCCTCGTTGAAGTCTTCGAGGCTGTTGAAATTGCCGATGTTGACGTCGAACTGGTCGTCTTTGCCGTTGAACACGGCGTCCGAGTGCTGAGCGGCAAATGTTCTGGCATCTTGGCGCAACCACTGACCATGGGAGCGGAAGCCAGCGTACGTCAGCCACAGACCTGTTTCAGCTACAAGATAGTATTTGCCCGTCGAGAAATTATCGGCATACAGATTACCCATTCCGGGCAGTATCAAAGAGTAGACAACCGCCAAGGTGACGGATTTTGGTGCGCGATCAGATGGATGTACACCGAGGTCGACATGGCGTGGCTCCTCTGCTTTGCGGCTCTCCTTCACCATGGCGTGCCTGACTCGTGCCTGTCCATAAACGAAGGTAGACACAGCGATGCTCACAATGAGCGTGCAGAGTAACAATCGGACTAGACGCATACGGATTCCTCGCGATGTTGCGGTTGAAGGTTGAAATCTTGATTGAGCGAGGTATCAATGAGTTCACCGATGCATCCTTCGCTTTCGATGTGTTGGATTCTAACTCTCTTAATTTGATTAACAAGGTTGTCGGTCGTTGGAACGTGCACGCGGACATATTCACTGGAAAGACCCGTCATCCAACCTCTCTCCTTCTCCGCCTCAAAGAGAACATCAACCGCGGTTCCAGTGAACGATTCATAGAACGCGCGTCGCTTCTTTGCGCTTAGAATGCGCAGCATCTCACTGCGCTTGAAACGAATCCGTGGCTCCACATGGTTGGGCATACGAACTGCAACTGTGTTCGGTCGCTCCGAGTATGTAAAGACGTGTAAATAGGAGATCGGCAAGTCAACCAGGAACCGATACGTTTCCTCAAAGAGCGGATCAGTCTCCCCCGGGAAGCCAACGATCAGGTCTGCACCAATAGCCGCGCCAGGGCAGGCGGCTTTGATCGCGTCGACTCTGTCGGCATACGAACTGGTCAGGTAGCGTCGCCGCATAGCTTTGAGCAACTCATCAGATCCGCCTTGAAGTGGAATGTGGAAGTGCTTACACAGTTTTGGATTGGACAACCAGAACTCGAGCAATTCATCATCCAGAAGGTTGGGCTCAATCGAGCTGATCCTAAGCCGTTCCAGTCCTTCTAGCGCAACAAGCTGGCGAAGCAACTCAACTAAACTCGAATTGATCTTCCTCCCGTAATCGCCCACGCTGACGCCGGTGAGGACAATCTCCTTGTAGCCCGCCTCTGCAATCGATTTCGCCTGAGCCAGAGCTTCAACAATAGCCACACTTCGGCTCGCGCCGCGAGCGAGATGTATAGTGCAAAACGCGCAACCGTAGTCACATCCATCTTTAATTTTCAGGAATGC
>JBBTCR010000647.1:2095-3181 GCA_038043105.1 Bacteroidota bacterium | reverse complement strand
GTGCTCAATTGTCATATACACATGCCACGGAGCTGCAACGACGAACGCAGCCACCAGCAATATCCCCGGTGCACTCCAGAACTTTTTCTTTCGGTCCAAATGATGCAACGCTAGCGTAGGTCGAGCAGTCTGCTCGACCGAATTGGACGATTTCTTTAGGGAAGAATGGTCCAATACCATCCAGAGAAAATACACGAGCGGAATCCCCAATCCGACATAGAGCTTCGTCATCAGCGCCGCGCCGAGGGAGAGGCCAGCGAACGCTGAATGCTTGATGCTGTCGCCGTCAAGCGCTTGAAGCAAGAAAAGGATCGAGAGTGAGAGGAAGAAAACCAATGCGGCGTCAAATTGACCTTGCCTCGCGTAGAACGTAACGAATGGATTCAGTCCGAACAGTAGCGCGGCAAAAAAGCCCACCTGAGCGTCAGCGAGACGCTTGCCGATTCGGTAGATGACGATCAATGTGAGTCCTCCGAGGACGGCGGAAAAGAAACGTGCGGCGAACTCGGTAACGCCAAAGAGTGCAAACGACAGCGTGGTGAGCCAGATGAAGAGAGGAGGGTGCAACGATGAGTAAAGACCGTCGACGGCAAACGGCGTCTGATCGAGCCAGCCTCCAAAGCGCAGGATTCCTTCAGCACGAACTGCATACAGCGCTTCATCCCAAGCCTGCAGGTCGAGGAAGCCAAGATTCAGGAAGCGCATCAGCCCAACGGCGGCAAGAATGCCGATAGCAAACCGCTCCTTCTGTATGTCGGTCAATCTTTCAAGCATAGAGGACGATGATCGCTTCAAGAATCCATACTGCGAGGAGTGCCACAATAGCACCCACTGCAACGAACTTACGACCTTTCGAAAGCTCGTGCAGGCTTTCTCGATATTGCGTCAGGAATCCGGCCGCGAAGAGGGCAAAGAATGGCATCAGCGGAAAATGAAACCGGCCCCCTCCGAAGAAAACGAAATGCGTCATCAGCCAGCTCGTCAGGAGCGCTGCGAATAGCCACCACAATTTCTCCCGCGGAAAGGCAAGGAAACCAAGAATCCCGGCGATCAGGATAATAATGTGTGATGCGTTCACGAGAAATA
>JBBTCR010000647.1:0-2085 GCA_038043105.1 Bacteroidota bacterium | reverse complement strand
AAAATATCAAGATGAACGGAAGGGATGCGTACTTGGCGGCGTAACGCGTGCTGGTATCCTCTGGATTGCCGTGAAACGACCAGACGAGAACCCCACCTTCGCTTTCGAAGAGATGTGCAATTTTCTTCGCTCCGTTTGCCAAGAACAAACCAGGATTGCTCACGATATACCGCGCGGCGTAGTCGAACGCCAACTGATCGGCATCAATCTCGTTTCTGGCCCGCTGCAGAACCTCGGGCGGCCAATTGATCGCATACGCGCCCGTCGTGTTGGGATTGTTACCTATGAGGAGATTGATCCCCCCATTTGAAGAAAGCAATACTCTCCCGAGCGTCAGATAGTTTCGCACCACCCAGGGTGAAATGACCAGGAGCGTCCCGATCGCGATGACCCCAAGAGGTCGCATCGACGTTCGGAGCTTGTGGAACACTGCCGGCAAAAGAATCAGAAACGCGAGAAAGCTCGGTTTCATCAGAACGAGCACGCCAAACAACATGCCAAGGAGAAGTGCGAGCGCGGTTTTATTCAGATCAGACTTCTGGAAAAAAAGAAACGTAGCTGCGAGGACAAACGTGAAGATGCTCTCTGAGAGAAGGAAATTTGAATATAGAATGGCGGGGGGATAGAATGCCCATAGAGCAGCTCCCAACAGGCGAGCTCGCTCGGAAAAACCTGAGAGCAAATGATAAACCATCAAAGCGACGAGGGCATCAAGCAAGCCCTGGAGAAACTTGACGGCGATCGGATGATGGCCGGTGAAAACGTACACGAGACTGATAAACGCCGGGTATCCAACTGGACGATAAGCTGTCGGGCTTCCGCCGTATGTATAGGAACCGGTTGATACGATGTTGTATGCTAGCCGAGCGTATTCTTTCTCATCAGAAATGAGCGGTCGTTCGTGGAGTGAAATATACACCGTTCTGAAGATGAGTCCAAGAGCGAGGATGTACAGGAGCGAACGGGGATAGTCCTGCAGCCTAGACAATATGGTGCTCACGGTAGAGCTCCATCAGACGATTATGGACTGATTCATAGGAGTGATACTTCTCGACCCATCTTCTTCCGGAAACCTTCTTTGCTGCGCGGAGCTCCGGATCGTCGATCAGCTCAAGCAACCGGTCATAGAGGGTCTCTGGTGTCGCAAGCAAAAACGGATTTTCAGGGAGCCAGGCGATGTAATCCGGAGTCATTTCCGTGATGGTTGGAATTCCGAGGGCAAGCGTCTCAAGCGAGTTACGGCCATAGCCGGTTCCTCCGAGGTTTCCCACCTGCTCGATCGCGATATCACACGTCTCTTTGATTCGAACGACTTCATCGTGCGGTTTGTGCTCGACGAGCACGAATTCGATATTTCTGTCTCTTTTTACACGTTCGATGACAGGAAGAATCAGCTCCGTCCCCTTTGTTGCGCGGCTGGTAGGGGAATGGATGATCCGAAGGCCTTTATTCTCTGTTGTCCTGACCTTGTACGGCGTGACGTCGAATGGTATGTAGATGTAATGAATGTTCGGATGGCGGAGGAGGTGGTCGCTCTCATTCGTCAGGTTGAGATCACTGAGTTCGTCCATCGCCTGGTCGATTCCGCGCACACGGAGGTCGCTCCCCATGTAGTGACAGACAATCTTCTTCCCTTCTTCCTTCCACCTTTTCGCAACGCGCGCATCGCGAAAGAAATCGAGTCCTCCATCATAATGCACGATCTCAACGTCATCCAGTTTGTGCGTTTCGATTGCCTCCAGCACAATGCGTTGGCGTCTGCTGTCATCCCAACGGAAGTAAAGGCTTTCGAAGGCATTGTTGGGTTTGTGTACGGGATGATATGTGTCAGGATTCTGCGCAGACGATCCCGCGACGCGCTCCGTCCGACCTTTCTTGATGGTTCTCCAGAGTCGGGCCAGACGATGCCGGGGGAGAGGGATGTTGAGGCAGATGTCTTCGGGGAAAGTGAAAAAGTTCTTGTGAAGCGTAACAAGCCGGGCGCTGGCGCCAAACCGGCGCTGCATGTCCATCATGCTGTACGGCACGCCAGCGACGTTGAGCGGTGCGACGTGAAGGACATTCATACGCTCAGATGAATCGCTT
>JBBTCR010000646.1:0-1259 GCA_038043105.1 Bacteroidota bacterium | reverse complement strand
CAGCTTCTCCAAGGGCGCTCACAGGTCCCTGCGTACGACTTTCTCAATGCCAAACTCATCTTGAGTTTCGGGGCGAACTTCTTGGAGGATGGCTATTCTCCCGTGTACTACACCAAGCTCTACAGCCGCCATCGGGAACGACAAACCCGCTACATCCAGATCGAGTCGCGCATGAGCTTGACTGCTGCTAACGCCGATTGGTGGATTCCGGTGCGACCGGGGACCTACGGTGCTCTGGCCTTGGGATTCGCCTATGTTCTGATCAGAGAAGAACTCTATGATGTGGAATTCGTGAAGGCTCACACGCTAGGGTTCGAGGATTGGATCGATCAATCTGGGGAAAAGCATGTCGGGTTCAAAACCTTCGTTCTCGGTAACTACTATCCGGAGCGCGCGTCAGAGATCGCCGGTGTTCCCAGTGCGACAATTCTTGAACTTGCGCGCGAGCTTGGAAACACTAGACCGGCGCTGGTGCTGGGCGACGGCGGGGCCATCGCAAACACGAATGGGACGTTCGCGCTCATGGCTGTTCACAGCTTAAATGCACTCCTCGGTAACTTCGAACGAGAGGGAGGCATATTCTTCATCGATGAAGCACCGTTCCAGAAACATTCGGCGGTCCCGGAGGACGCGACCTCCAGAAAAGGAAATCGTCAAACACCGATCGCTGATTCGGAAGACGTCGCGTTTCCTCTTACGAACTTTTCGATCGACAGCTTTGCGAAAAATGTTCTTTCCGCCCGGCCCTACCCCTTGAGCGTGCTATTTCTTTATAGGGGCAATTCACTGTTCCAGACGCTGAATCACCATGACTTTGCCAACGCGCTGAGGAAGGTCGATCTCATTGTAAGCTTTGATTCGGTGATTAACGAAACGAGCGAGTATGCACACCTGATTCTACCCGAGCATACGTTTCTCGAAAAATGGGACGAGGTTCCCAACGTTCCATCAGTCGGCTTTACACACGTGGGGATTCAACACCCTGTGATTCAACCGCTCTACGATACGCGTCACACGGGAGATGTTTTGATCGAGATTGCGAGACGAGTGGGGGGAACCGTTGGGGCCGCATTCCCCTTTGACACCTATGAGGAAGAGATCAAATACAGAATGAAAGGCGTCTATTCGTCGGGTGAGGGAGCCGTTGCTACTGAGGGTGTGCGACAACTCTGGCTCGAATATTTGCAGCAGAGGGGGTGGCAAATCGGACGGTATGCTTCCTTTGAGGAATACTGGGATCGCTTGCTGGAACACGGCGG
>JBBTCR010000645.1:0-2021 GCA_038043105.1 Bacteroidota bacterium | reverse complement strand
AATCATAGTTTGTCCGGTTTTCACTCGAATAAGAGTATCTGCGTAACATCAGTTATTAGGCTTGTATCAAGGTCAAACTGATCGTGGAGTTAATCCGACGGTGAAGCTGGATTTTCGTCAACGGCTCAAGCAGGGACCCATCCTCTGTGACGGAGCGATGGGAACGCTTCTGGACCTCTATGAGTACGACGATCGTCCGCACGAGCTTCAAAATCTCAAGAACCCTGATATCGTCGAGCGCATCCACCGGGAGTACATCAGCGCCGGCGCAGAGGTGATTGAGACGAACACGTTCTCCGGCAACCGGTTCCGACTCGCGCAATATCATGTCGAAGATCGGTTGAGGGAGATCAACAGCGCGGCGGTTGAGATCGCCCGCCGTGCAGCGGGGGAAAACATCTACGTGGCTGGATCGGTGGGACCGACGGGCAAGCTGCTCGAGCCGATCGGCAAGGTCAAGTTTACCCAAGCTCGGGATGCGTTCAAGGAGCAAATCGAGGTTCTCCTTAAGGGAGGTATCGACCTGCTGATCCTCGAGACGTTTGTCAGCCTGCACGAGCTCGATGAAGCAATCACCGCGGCGAAAGAGCTGACAGATCTTCCGATTGTCGCGCAAAAGACGTTCCCCGAAGATGGTTCTATTCTTTCGGGCACATTCCCGCTTGAGGTTGTTGAGCACCTGCTGAGTCGGGGAGTTGATGTCGTCGGGGCAAACTGCACCGTTGGCCCTCAGAGGATGTTCAGCATCATCCGGAGCATGTACAAGGATGGTGTCGTGCTCTCAGCGCAACCGGCGGCTGGAATTCCAACACTCCAGAACGGTCGATCGGTGTACCACACGGCGCCGGAGTATCTCGCCGCGTATGCAAAAGAGCTTGTTCAAGCTGGAGTCACGCTTCTTGGCGCGTGCTGCGGTTCGACGCCTGCTCACATCCGGGCTATGCGACAGGTTCTGGATGAGTTCAAGCCTGGCAAACTCACTCCGGCGGCGGTTGCTGAGGTCCGGCCCTCACGAAAACCCCAGGTCTCCCTTCTCGATCGGAAGGAATCGCAACAGACCCTCGTAGGAGATGACCGTTCACGCTTCGCCCGCAACATCGGCAAGAAGTTCTTGACAACGGTGGAGCTTGATATCCCACGCGGGCTTGATATGTCGTCAGTGATCGAAGGAGCGCGATATCTTCAGCAGAATGGGATCGACGCGATCAACATCACCGACGGTTCTCGGGCCCGGTTGCGAATGAGCTCAATTGCGATCTCGTTCATGATTCAACAACAGGTTGGCATCGAAGCGATGACGCACCTGACCGCTCGTGACCGGAACTTGATTGGGCTCCAGGCCGAGCTGCTGGGCGCGCATGCGTTTGGGCTGCGAAACATCCTCTGCATCACCGGCGATCCCACGAGCATTGGCGATTATCCCCACGCTACATCGGTCTTTGACATTGACTCCATAGGACTGATCCGCGCCGTCCGATCGATGAACGAAGGGCGTGATCTCATGGGAAACGCCATCGAGCAGAGGACGTCGTTCTTGATCGCCTGCGCCGCCAATCCGCAAGCCGACAATATGGACATTGAGATCAAGCGGTTGGCAAAGAAAATTGAAGTTGGTGCAGAGATTATCTTCACGCAGCCGATTTACGAGATGCGCACGCTCGAACTGCTGGCAAGGCGAGTTGAACAATGGCGTACGCCAGTAATGGTAGGCATCCTCCCGTTGCGGAGCTACAAGCACGCTGAATTTCTGCACAATGAGATCCCGGGCATGGTCATTCCCGAATCCATCAGAGAAAAGTTACGCACTGCCGGTGACAAAGCTTCCGTGGAAGGGGTGAGACTTGCCACCGAGTTTCTCAAAGAGGCAAAAGCAATGGTTTCCGGCGCCTACTTGATGCCTCCGTTCAAGAAGTATGAGATCATTCCGGAGATTCTTGAAGCCTTGTGATTTCGGCAACGCCTTGCTCTAGTGTCCTGTGCCGGAAATAGTTTTGCAAAGTCGTTCAATCTTCGCTAGGATC
>JBBTCR010000644.1:0-2809 GCA_038043105.1 Bacteroidota bacterium | reverse complement strand
GGCCAGCGCCGATCCTTTGGGCCTAACGGATGGCCTTGATTTATATGTTTTTGTCAAAAACAGACCCTTGGTATTGCAAGATCCTACTGGCACACAAAGTTCCGATCCCGACATCCCTGAACTTCCAAAAAAAGGGACACCCATTGGCCGCGCCACTCCCGGGCTCACGGAGAAAGAAGTTATCGAGCAATTCAATGCTAACGCAGGTCGATGTTCGGGAATTGAGTTAGTTGATTTGGAAAAACGAATCGATCCTAATACTAAGTCCGCTTATTGGGCCGTTTTGGAATTTAGAAACGTCGATCCGGAAGTGTTAAATTCATCCGGGAGAGATTCCACAGAACTCAGTGAATCCGGAAGCAGGACCATCGCACCAGCGAAAGCAACCGAGGTTCCGAATTCTGGAAACCCTCCTTCGCCCGGTGCAGTGCAAAAGGAACCCGAAAAAGGCCTAAGAGATCGAGTCGGTTTCATGGATCAATTCGGATATGTAGTCGAAGGCGTCGCTCGAGTCTCTGAGGAAATGGAGAAAGTTAAATTCAAGTATGCAGAGGGAGCCAAGAGCGCGGCGCTTCTAACCAAGGAAAGCGCTGAGATGTTTAGGGCGGTGACCAAACAGTTGAACGTGTTCGGCGGGGTCGTGGGTTATTATGATTCGGCCACGCAGATGGGAGAGGATATAAAAAATAAAAACATTGGCATCCCACAGGTCGAAAGCTACCGACCACAAGTGCTTGGTCATGAAGTAAAGCGCAGCTTGTTAACCGGCGGGAGGAGTTGAAGATTTTGGCGATGCGGACGTTTGTTCACGATTATATATCACCCCGGCTGTCCCATGGGATTGCGGGTAAAACCAGGCAGCCACGCCTGTTCCGGGCTGCCCAGCCAGCGAAAGTCCCCGCTGGCTGTCCCACAGCTTTTAAGCAGTATATACAGATGGCGATCAAGCCACAGTGCGGACCTGATATACGTGATCAGACGGGTAAAGCTATGGGCCCAGTGGCTCTGCCAAGCTTGGAACCGCAAGAGCAAATGGACGAGCAGGGCCGTCCAGACCTGCCATTTGACCGCGTTGGCGGACTGACCCACGAAGTCCACCAGTTGCATGGTCTGCTTCAGCTCTTTGAAAAACGTCTCAATCGACCACCGGCATTGGTACAGATCGCAGACGCTGGAGGCGGCCCATTCCGTGTTGTTGGTCAAGAAGACCATCTCCCGTTCCTTGCCGTCGATTTCGACCAGGGCGGTTACTCGCCGCAGGAGCCTCGGATACTTTTTCTGGGAGGCAGGAGTGTTCAGTTCGACCAGTTCATCCTTGAGGATGCGCTTGTCCGGGCTCTTGGGCAGGCGTTTCTTCACCGTGTAGTCCATGTTGTCCTTCGCCCGGGTGACGAAGAAGACCCCGCGCTCTTCGAGCGACCACAAGTGAACGTAGTCGACGTAGGCTTTGTCAAAAATCACGATTTCTCCCTCGGCAAGCCCGGCGCACAGCTCTTTGGCGCGGATGCTGTCGTGCTGCTTGGCGGTATCGACAATGGCAAAGCGCGGCAGGCAACTGGCGAGATCCATGCGCAGATGGCACTTGGCCGCGGCCTTCCGCCGCCGATGCTTCGCCCAGCTCATGCACGTCGCGATCAACTGGATGGTCGTCGAGTCCACCACGTTGATGGCGTGACGAAAACGCCAGGTGAGTTTTCGGCGGCCTTGGCAGAAACCGGTGAAGTTCGACTGCAAATGATCCAGCATCGCCCAGAACAACTGCTCGGCCATCGCACAGTCCCGCACCTTGTTCGCGTGGCTGAGCGTGTTGCGCGCCGGCGGCCGCGCTCCTCGAATCGCGCAGAGCGGAGCCAGATGCAATCGCAACGCGTCGCACACGTCGTTCAGGCTCCAGGCGTGGGCGATTTGCGCATAGAGCATCGCTACGACGTGGCTCCAAGCGCTGAAGGTGCGCTCCTTCAGATCGACGCCAGTCTGCCGCGCGAGCTTCGGCACCAAATGATTCGGAATGAGCTGGCAGAGTTGGCGCAGCACGGTAACGTGCCGGCGGTTCGGCTGTATAGAGGTTCTTGGGTTCATCACCTGCGTTATAGCAGGCCAAGGCCTTGCAGCCGAACCGCTTTTTTCCGTCAGATTTCACGAATTCCTGTGGGACGGTAATGAAAGTGATCTAAATATTTATCTGCTTCCGCCCTAAAGGTTCCAATTATTGTTCGTAATCCTTCGCATTCCTTTCTGAGCTGGTCATTAGGGCAGGATATCTTCGTTCGACCGATTTCCATCCAATCCGGTATCCCGTAGGCGACGTCCGAGACATCGGAGTAAATTACCTCCCACTCGCAACCGTCGTTATCGATTTCCTTCTCGACCTTGGTCGGAGCGTTGCCTACGGCACCCATCACCACTGGCGAATCCATTCCCAGGTAGTCCCATCGATTAGTCGGATTGTTTTCCGTGAACGCATACAGATGCTTGCCGCCCGCCTCGCCCTTCGGGTCGCGCCCAAGGAACCGCCCCTGGCTGGGGCTGTAATATCTGCGGCCAGATACTCCGGTGCTCCAACGCGGGATCTGCGGGTTTCTGGCCCCGCCTCTGCGACCGGGCGCGCCCGCGGCCACGCGCGAGCGTGGACGTTGACGGGAGCGCGGGGGAGCGAGAGCGAGCACGGCGTGAGCGTAGCGATCGAAGGAGCGGCTAAAAGGAAGAAGTCAGCGCTTCAATCGATGCAGCCAATAGCCGGGACGGCGCTTGAAGGGCGCGATCGCGAGGATGAGCAGCCCCAGGATCGCCGCTCCCTCGGTCGACAGGA
>JBBTCR010000643.1:0-2262 GCA_038043105.1 Bacteroidota bacterium | reverse complement strand
GGAATGTTGCTCAAACCAGCCGTCAAATCCTAGATCGGTCAATTCCATGGTCTTTTCTTACACCCAATGTGCCACGTGTCCGGCGCGGGAACCGCGTCCGGACCATGGGGGTGTTCGACGAATCAATCATATTGAAAGGACAGTACGCAGACCGGCATCAACTTCCTGCATGGCATGGGGATCGATTGACTTGATTCGCTCCGTCAGGAAACACTTATCAATCGTAATCAACTGCGAAACGTTCACAACAGATTCCTTTGGCAATCCTGATGAACGTGGGCCGAGACGAACGTTTCCAGGAGCCGACGCCACAGCCAGATTGGATGTGATTACTGCCGCGATGATCGTGTTGATCTTGCTCCTGTTGAACTCATAGGCTTGAACAATGAGGACCGGGCGTCTGTATCCGGGACCAGATCCGTGAGGTTCATGCAGGGAGGCCCACCAGATCTCTCCCCGTTGCATCACCATGTCTCCTGGGAGATTGATGCTGCCTGGATTCCGAGGAGAACGGAATCCACTGCCGATTCCTGTTTTGCGTATACTTTGTTGAGTTGCTCTGTCACGTCTTCCTCTCGGTGATGCGACAAGAACTCGGTTACGGCGATCGTGAAGACGGCACTTCTGGAGAGTTTCTTTCGCCGAGCAAAACCATCCGCCATCTTGAATATGTCGTTTGGAATGGAGATAGCTGTCTTCATAGCGGGACAGGGTATTACCATGGTTATACCCACGTCAATCCTTTCTTTTGTCGTCGACGTTAGCGTTCAGGCTGAGGCGCGGCCTCTGCGCCGATAGTCTGCGACGCCTTGTTAGAAACGGGTTCTTTGAGTCTCTTCGGCCGCGTTCCTGGCCCAGGCCCCGGCATACCCCAGATGATCTGCGCCGCAATCTTCTTCTCGTCCTTCACATTAAACGAGACGAGCACATAGTCGTTCGTCTGGAGATCAGTGATGGTTGCGCCTTTGTGTGCTGCCTTGAAGAATTTGGTCGAATCATCGTACAGCACTATCGAGGTCGGAATGCTCACCTCATCAATCAAATTGGTTGTCATAGCAATCCTTCTTGGACGTATCTTGATCGATGCGTTGTTCGTGTCGATCTGGACAACCGTGCCACTGCACTTCTGCAGATTCTCCGTTGTCGTTGCCGACCCTGTCGGCTTGTCATCTCCAGCAACGAGAGGAGACGAAATGAGTATTGTGAGAAGGAGGATCGCCCATAAGAAGGTGCCCGCCATTACTCCTGAGATCGCATTTTTCATATCCGAGATCCTCTTTTTGTTCATAACGGGCAACTTTCATGCGCGGCGCGGATAGCGACGTCGCATGGAAAGTCGTGTTCAGCCCCTATTCGATTGCGTCCTTCAGAAACAAATCCAGCACGCGACGTGCGTTCTTTGCATTGAGAACCAGTGCGCCGTGGCCATGGTCAGGGTCTTCGATGGCGTCGAGCACGATCGCTCCCTGTTCTTTCAGCCACGCCGCGGCACGTCTCATGCCTGCAATACCGGCGCGGTCGGGCTGGGGGTCACGCCCTCCGGCGCACGTGACCCAGCGCGTGCCCTTGAGCGGGTCCTTGCCATAGGTACCATCGAGAATTGCGCGGGTCGGCGGGTAGTCGAGGCCGACCCCGCCGGAACTGGCGACCGCGAGCGAGAAGAAGCGGCGGCCCCGACCGGCATCGAGAGCCATCACCGCATAGGAATTGGCGGAACCCCGACTGAAGCCGTGCAGCATCGCCGTCCCGGGTTCAACTCCGAGCTTCTGCAACGCGTTGTCAATCTCCCGGTGGATTTGTTCCGGCGTGTAATAGGATGTGATCTTGTCGCCCGATCCGAGCCACCACTGCACGCACATCACTCCCACATCGCGGTCTTTCACATGCGGATGCCAGATGGCCAGGTCGTCAGTGGCAAAGCCATCGGAGCCGTGAAGCGACACGATCCAGCGTTTGGGTTTCTTCGTCGCCTTCCATACGACGAGAAAGCTTTGTCCGTCCGACGTTGGCAGGATGTCCGGTTTCAACTTCGCCGCATCGGCAAACCATTTGCCGCCCTGCGCCTTCTGATAGAGCTCCGCCGCATGGCCCGTGAGTGACTCTTTCTTCGAAGTCATCGAATCCTTCGCCTGCATCTGAGCCTGGCACATTTCTGCCGCAACCAGAAGACAGACCATCAATGGAAGTAATTTCATCATTTCTCCTTGTCGATCGGGATAGGACCGCCCCTTGAGGGCGGCCCCCCCACATCACCGTATGTAC
>JBBTCR010000642.1:0-2781 GCA_038043105.1 Bacteroidota bacterium | reverse complement strand
ACCCGCGATGTTCCGCACGTTTGCGCTCCCATATGAGAAACGGATTGTGGACTGCGCGCACCAGCTCGGGTTGCCCTATGTCCTCCACATCTGCGGCAACACGAACGCCATCATTGATGACATGCTTGCAACGGGTTCCGACGGTCTTGAATTGGACTACCGGACCGATGCCTCGTTAGCTCATGAAAAAATGAAAGACCGAGCCGTCTTCGTCGGAAACATCGATCCAAGCGGGGTCCTCGCTCTTGGTACGCCCAGTCTTGTTGAGGAAACAACGCGCGAGCTACTGACGATTTTCGCCGACACACCCCGATTTGTGCTGAACGCGGGGTGTGCTATTCCACCGATGACGCCTCCGGAGAATATACATACAATGATCCACGTGGCCCGCAGTTTCTAGGATGACTAGCATTGGCTCTCCTCGGTCTTGCATAGAGGTTCAATAGTACTAGCACATAGACCAACTGATACATAAGCTTTGAGTCATACGGCATTGGGATTTCTGATAATCTGTAAGGAAAAAATGTGAACACCAAAACAATCGTCATATTGGGTGGAGGAGTAGGTGGGCTCGTTGTTGCCAACGAACTTCGACATCCCGCTAAAGCGGGACCGCACAATCATAGAGTTGTGCTTATTGAAAAGAGCGTTGAACACGCTTTCGCCCCTTCGTTTCTGTGGCTAATGACAGGTGATCGTAAGCCCGAGAAAATCGTCACCCCGGTCCGGACCCTTGTCCGCTCGGGAGTAGAGATCATCCACGCTGAGGTTACTGGCATCGATGCTCTCAATCGGCGCATTGCTACAGCTACACAGACGCTTACTTATGATCGTCTCGTCATTGCGCTCGGTGCTGAACTTGCCCCCCAGCTCATACCGGGTCTAAGTGAGAGTGCCTACTCCTTCTATTCATTTGACGAAGCGAAGAAACTCCAACACGCACTTGCTCAATTTAAGGGTGGTAAGATTGCCCTCGTTGTGTGTTCGTTGCCATACAAATGTCCCGGTGCACCACACGAAGGCGCAATGCTCATTGCGGATTACTTCCGACGACGTGGACTCCGAGACAAGGTGGATATTCATCTTTATACTCCAGAAGCGCAACCGATGCCCGTTGCAGGTCCTCAGCTCGGAGAAGCAGTCAAGCAGATGCTCACATCAAAGGGTATTTCATTTCACCCTTCACTCAAGATCATTTCGGTCAACTCGCAGACTCACGAGCTTGCTTTTGAGGGAAAAGATTCCGTCCGGTTCGATTTGCTTGTTGCCATTCCGCCACACCGAGCGCCAAGCATTGTCCGGGATGCTGGCCTTTCAAACGAAGCCGGCTGGGTTCCTGTTGACCGCTTCACCTTGAAGACCAAATACGAGGACGTCTATGCAATCGGCGACATAACGGCAATCAGTATCCCCGGTCGTTGGAAACCCGACGTGCCGATGATGTTGCCCAAGGCTGGAGTCTTTGCGCACGTTCAGGCTCAGATTGTCGCCGAGCGCATTACAGACGAAATGAGCGGACGCATATCCAAAGCGGAGTTTTGCGGAGCTGGATACTGTATGCTGGAAGCAGGCGAGGGTCTCGCTGGGTTTGCCTTTGGCGATTTCTTTGGAGAACCATCCCCACGACTTGAGCTCCGCAACGTCGGACGAGCTTGGCATCTCGGCAAAGTGTTGTTTGAGCGATGGTGGCTGTCTCCCCTCGGGCTCAAGAGAGAATTCCTTCGCTCAATCCTTGTTATCGGCGCTAAGTTACTCAAGATACCCGTTAGTGTTTAACTGCTGAGAACTCCCATTATCTATTTGGGAATACCGTTATGTCAATTCTCATTCTCATCAATGACGCTCCCTACGGAACGGAAAAAGCCTACAATGCTCTGCGCTTAGCGATGACTCTTCAAAAAGATCACCCTACCGTGCAAGTCAAAGTGTTCTTGATGGCGGATGCCGTCAGTTGCGGAATCCCAAATCAGAATACTCCTCAAGGTTACTACAACATCGAACGAATGCTCAAGTCTGTGCTTGCGAAGGGTGGCAAAGTAAAAGCGTGCGGCACTTGTGCGGACGCCCGTGGTATGCGAAACATCCAACTTATTGAAGGAGTCGAGATTAGCAACATAGCAGAACTCGCTGAATGGACTGTCGAAGCCGATAAGGTGTTCACATTTTGAAATGATATCCCAACGCCGTATATCAATCGCAAGGAAGACGCCTGCTCTGTCATAGAACCTGATTGTGCTCGTTCCACCGTTTTGTTCATACGAAAGAGCGTTATGACCCCGAAAGAGCGTGTTCACGCAGCGCTGGAGCGTAAGCCCGTGGATCGAGTGCCTATCTTTATGTGGTTTCATCCGGAGACGACGCATCGGCTCGCAAAGCTGCTCGATATTCCATCCTGCTTCGTAGCGGAAGTAATGGGAAATGATATCCGGCAAACGTGGGTGAGCAACAACTACGCGATGGAAGGCATTGTGCACGAGCATGAGGGTGAATGGCATGACGATTTTTGGGGGGTCCGCTGGGAAAGGGTCGGTTACTTCAACCAGATCACGAGCTTTCCGCTCGAAGGAGCAACTCGAGAGCGGGTTCTCGCCTACGAGTTTCCGTCCAACCATCGTGAAGAACTTCTAATGCAGATGTCTCCCGTTGTGAAAGATCCGGACCGGTGGTTCATCGGTTGTGACGTTTCGCCTTGTGTGTTTGAGATGTACTGCCGACTACGCGGCATGAACAGCGCGCTCGTTGATATGGTTACCGACAAAGAGCTTGCACGGGAAATGTTCA
>JBBTCR010000641.1:0-6621 GCA_038043105.1 Bacteroidota bacterium | reverse complement strand
CCTGCCGGACTGACTGCTGCTCACTATCTGTCTCTGAAGGGCTACAAGGTCACCGTATTCGAGGCGGACGACCAGCCCGGTGGAATGCTCTACAGCGCGATTCCTTCGTATCGCCTTCCACGAGAGACCATTCAAAAGGAAGTCCAGTCGCTGCTGAACGAGAACGTGACGCTCAAGTGCAGCACCGCGCTCGGCCGAGATGTCACGCTCGACAGCCTTCTTGACGACGGCTTCAAAGCGGTCTTCATCTCCATTGGTGCCCACAAAAGTCTGCGCTTGCAGCTGAAGGGAGAAGATCTGCCGGGGGTCATTCCTTCAATCCAATTCCTGAAATCATTCAACATGCGCGGCGAGAAGCTGGCAAAGGGCCGCGTTGGAATTGTCGGCGGTGGCAACTCGGCTGTTGATGCTGCACGCGTGGCGCTCCGTCAACCGGGAGTGACGAGCGTTACGATCTTCTATCGCCGCACGCGCGGGGAGATGCCTGCGTTTGAAGAGGAAGTTGAAGCAGCAATTCAGGAAGGAATCAAGCTCGAGACGCTCGTCTCGCCCGTCGGCATCCTGTCCGAGCGAGGGAAGCTCTCGGGCGTCGAGTTGATGAGAAATGAGCTCGGCGAAATTGATGACAGCGGCCGGCGGCGCCCCGTTCCCGTGCCGGGGTCGCAATACAATGTGCCTCTTGATACCCTGATCGTTGCAATCAGCGAGGGCTCCGACATAGACTGTGTCTCGGTTGCGGGCGCAAACCGGATTGATGTCGACGAGAAGAAAGGAACAATACGCGTCGATGGAGAAACGCTCTGCACGAATAGACCCGGCGTCTTCGCCGGCGGCGACGTCGTGACAGGTCCGAATACAGTTGTCGACGCGATCGCCGCGGGGAAGAGGGCGGCTGTCGTGATCGACCGGTACCTGCGAAATGAGGAGCTGATACAACCTTCAGAGATCCGAGTTCCGCGACACTTTGTTGAGCCGCTCAAAACGGACGGCACGGAGCCACCTCCTGTCACAAGGGTGGAGTTGCCGAGGATGTCCGTCGATGTGAGAACACGGGGATTCGCCGAGGTCGAGTTGACTCTTTCCTCGGAGGATGCCGTACGAGAAGCCGGACGCTGTCTGAGGTGCGACCTCGAATTCACCATGCCAAAAGAAGACAGTACGCGCGTTGAGGCTGCAAGGGAACAACTCGTATGATCAACTTGAAAATCAATGGATTGCCGGTGACGGTCGACGAAGGCACGACGCTCCTCGAGGCGGCGAAGTTTTTCGGATTTCCGATCCCAACACTCTGTCATATGGAAGGTCTCTCGCCCTACGGCGCCTGCCGCTTGTGCGTTGTGGAAATTGGAGAGGGTCTTAAGGCAAAGCTCGTTTCGTCCTGCACCTATCCGGCGCAAGAGGGACTCAACGTCCGCACGAGTTCTTCGCGTGTTGTACGTGCGAGGAAGATGATCCTGGAGCTGCTTCTGGCGTCATGCCCTCAATCGAAGATTATCCAGGATCTCGCGTCTGCGCATAATGTGCGTCAGCAGCGATTCCGGCAGGAGTACGAAATGTGCATCCTCTGCGGTCTCTGCGTGCGCATGTGCAAAGAACAGATGATGGCAAATGCCATCGGCTTCCAAGGCCGAGGTGAGCGTCGCAGCATCGGCACGCCCTTCGACATCAAATCGGAGAAGTGCAGGCAGTGCGGTGGCTGCATTTACGTCTGTCCTGCCTGTCAGTTGCGCTGCACCTACACCCAACCAGAGAACGCAATCTGCGCAGGGTGCGCAAACCTGAGTCCGCCTTGCCTCGCAAAAGAAAAGTTTGATGATATGATGTGCTACATGGATCCATGTGTCGCGTGTGAGATTCTGAAAATTTGATCATAGGAGAACTTGACCATGTCTCTTTCAAAGATTAACGCCACCGCTGCCACGCTCACGAAAAATCGCACTGAAGGTTCCATTGTCCCAACCTCAGGGATGTGCGTTACGTGTGTCGACGGATGCATCGGGATGTGTGAAATCGGCAAGTCCGCATACCGCGGGCACGAGGTGATCTACCCGCAGCCTTTTGGTGTGATCACAACCGCGGGGGAAAAGCTATACCCGGTGGATTATTCCCATTTCAATATTATGGGAACTGCGGTGGGCGCTCACGGGATCGAGGCGGATAGCGACAAGGCTATTTTCCCCGCCGTCAAGCTGGAAGTGGCCTTTGGGCACGACAAAGGCATGAAATTCCGCTATCCGTGGATCATTCCTGGCATTGGCTCCACCGATATTGCGAAGAACAATTGGGAGGGATTGGCTATTGGTTCAGCGCTCGCCGGGACCGGCTTGACAATTGGAGAGAATGTTGTCGGGATGGACATGGATGCGACGTTCAAGAGCGGCAAAGTGGTCGATACCGTCGACCTCAAGCGCCGGGTCAGTCTCTTCAAGGACCATCAACAGGATGGCTATGGCGCGATCATTGTCCAGGCTAATGTTGAAGACACACGTCTCGGGGTCCACGAATATGCCATCGAGAAACTTGGTGTTCAGTGCATCGAGCTCAAATGGGGTCAGGGCGCCAAGGATATTGGGGGCGAGGTGAAGGTCAAGAGCTTGAAAAAAGCGCAGGTCCTGCGTGAGCGTGGCTATGTGGTGATGCCCGATCCGACGGATGAGCACGTCATTAAAGCATTTGAGCGGGGCGCCTTTAAGGAGTTTGAACGTCATTCCCGGGTGGGCATGGTCACCGAGGAGTCCTTTGCAAAGAGAGTTGAGGAGTTGCGAAAAGCCGGCGCGAAGTATATCTTTCTGAAGACCGGCGCATACCGTCCAGCTGATCTCGCTCGAGCGGTCAAGTTTGCTTCTAAGTATCGGCTCGATTTGCTCACCGTTGACGGCGCGGGCGGCGGCACGGGAATGAGTCCGTGGCGGATGATGAACGAGTGGGGTGTCCCGCCTGTCGAGTTACATTCGCTCCTCTACCAGTATGCGAAGCAGTTGGCGGACAAAGGAGAGCATGTGCCCGCGCTGGCCGTGGCCGGTGGCTTTGTCTTCGAGGATCAAATCTTTAAGGGCCTCGCGCTCGGTGCTCCGTTCGTCAAGCTCGTCGGCATGGCGCGCGCCCCGATTGCGGCAGCAATGGTTGGCAAGACTATCGGACGCGCGATCGAGGAGAGCCAGCTGCCAGTCTACGTTGAGCGGTTCGGCAGTACCAAGGAAGAGATCTTCGTCACGGCGACCTCGCTGCGGAATGAGCTTGGGGTGGAGCAGTTCGAGGAACTACCGACGGGAGCGATTGGCCTGTACACGTATTATGAACGCCTGGCTCAAGGGTTGCGCCAATTCATGGCAGGCAGCCGAAAATTCACGGTTGATTTGATCTCTCGCAACGACATTGCCGCTTTGACTCATGAGGCCGCAGCCATCAGCGGGATTCCGTTCATTATGGATGTCGATGAGGATGAAGTGAAAGGAATATTGAACGGAAGGCCTTATTCCGGTTTTGCGTAACATCACTTATTAACTAACAATTCTTTAGATTCCCCGTAGGCGGCTGTGCGGGGAAAAGACCGTTTGGTAATCGTCAGCCGATAGGAAAAATTCAACCTCAATCGCGGGCGGCTTGGCCACAACGTCCACCGAACCGCAGCTCAAGGAGAGTCCCCTATGTCGGAGTATGTGAAAAGCTTCATCGCGCATCTGAAGGCAAAGAATCCAGGTGAACCAGAATTTCACCAGGCAGTCGAAGAGGTTGTGGAATCATTAAGTCTCGTGCTGGACCGATACCCTGAGTATCGTGCGGCAAAAATCCTCGAGCGGATCGTTGAACCCGAGCGAGTTATCATATTCCGCGTGCCGTGGATGGATGACCAAGGCGAGATTCACGTCAACCGTGGTTTTCGAGTTCAAATGAACGGCGCGATCGGACCGTACAAGGGAGGGTTAAGGTTCCATCCTTCGGTCAATCTCGGCATACTCAAGTTCTTGGCGTTTGAACAAGTCTTCAAGAACAGTCTCACAACACTTCCGATGGGAGGCGGCAAAGGCGGTTCGGATTTCGACCCGAAAGGCAAGAGCGATAACGAAGTCATGCGCTTCTGCCAGAGCTTTATGAGCGAGCTCTTTCGCCATATCGGTTCGGACACGGATGTTCCAGCCGGAGATATCGGCGTAGGGGGCAGAGAGATCGGGTTCCTGTTTGGGCAGTACAAGAAACTGCGAAACGAATTCACGGGCGTCTTGACCGGAAAAGGTTTGAACTGGGGTGGTTCCCTGATCCGTCCTGAGGCCACCGGATACGGGTGCGTTTATTTTGCGTCCGAGATGCTCAAGGCGAGAAGGGAATCGCTTGAGGGAAAGATCTGCCTCGTGTCGGGGAGCGGCAACGTCGCGCAGTTCACGGTTGAGAAGATCAACCAGTTTGGCGGAAAGGTGGTCACCTTGTCTGATTCCAACGGATACATCTACGATGAGGAAGGAATCGACAAAAAGAAATTAGACTTCGTGATGGAGCTGAAGAACGTCAAGCGGGGGAGAATCAAGGAATACGTGGACAAGTATCCGAAGGCGGTCTTTACGCCGATCGATCCAAAGCAGGACTACGATCCCCTGTGGAACCACAAGGCCCATTGTGCCTTCCCGAGCGCAACGCAAAACGAGATCAACGGCAAGGACGCGCAGAATCTCGTCAAGAACGGCGTCTATGTCGTTGCTGAAGGGGCCAACATGCCCACGACGCTCGACGGGGTCAAGGTCTTCTTGGATGCCAAGATACTCTTTGGACCCGGCAAAGCTGCTAACGCAGGCGGCGTGGCGACCTCAGGCCTTGAAATGGCTCAGAACAGCATGCGCATGCCCTGGACCAGAGACGAAGTGGACAATCGCCTGCATCTGATCATGAAGGAAATCCACAAGACGTGCGTTGACGTGGCCGAGCGGTTTGGCACGCCCGGTAACTACGTCAATGGTGCCAACATCGGCGGATTCCTAAAGGTGGCTGATGCGATGATGGACCAGGGACTGGTCTAGGAGGCCAAAATGAAGGCGAACATAAATCGGAGTGTGACTTTTGCACTCCGATTTTCTATTTTATAGGTGTGGCAACGCTCTGGAAGCACAAGCGGAAGGACTGTAAGGAGCGCAGACGGCCCGAAGGCCTCGTGCCCATCGACTTTCCATGCCAGGCGAGGGGCATTCGTAAGAGTACGTCAGTGAAGGAGTGATGACAGCATGCCGATAGAGTATGTCGATCCAGATTGGGTCGAGCACGGTTATGGGACCCGCTTTCAGGGTTTCCAGAACCTCATGCGCCGAAGGATTCGCGATGTCCTGCTCGTCTCCAGTCTGTACGACCTTTACATGTTCGAGGAGGATGGAAGGCTCTACGAGCTCATCCGCAACGAGTATCAAGCCCTTCACTTGAGCCACTCTCCGGAGCTGACGAGAGTCTCAAGCGGCAAAGAGGCCATAGCGCTTGCGAAAGAGGAAAAGCGTTTTGACCTGATCATTACCACTCTGCACATCGAGGATATGACGGCGTTGAAGTTCGTGAGAATGGTCCGCGAGGCAGGGTTGGAAATCCCGATCGTGTTGCTCGCGTACGACAATCGAGAGCTGAAAGAACTCCTCACGCATCACGACACCTCGATCTTCGATCGCATCTTTATTTGGCAAGGCGACTTCCGCCTCATCATCGGAATCATCAAGCACCTCGAAGACAGAATGAACGTTGACCACGACACCCGGATCGTGGGCGTTCAGTCCATCATCCTCATTGAAGATAACGTCAGATACTATTCCTCGTTCCTTCCTATCATCTATACCGAAATTCTCAACCAATCAAAGCGCCTCCTCTCGGAAGGGATCAACCTCTCCCACAAATATCTTCGGATGAGGGCGCGTCCAAAGATCCTCTTGAGCACGACATACGAGGAAGCCTGGGACTACCTTCAGCGCTACGAAGATTACGTCCTGGGGGTGATCTCAGACATCGACTTTCCAAGGGACGGGAAGGATGACCCGAGGGCTGGGCTCGAGTTCGCGCGCAACGTGAAGGCGCGTCACTACGACATCCCGATCCTGCTGCAATCGACGACTCCCGATTTGGAAAAAGAGGCACGCGCGATCGGTGCTTCCTACCTTCTGAAAGATTCCTCCATGCTGCTCCACGATCTCCGGCAGTTCATGGTCGAATACTTCAGCTTTGGTGATTTCGTCTTCCGCACGACAGATGGCCGCGAGGTCGGCCGAGCGACTGATCTCCAGTCACTCGAGGAACAACTCCAATATGTGCCGGAGGAGAGCATCCAGTATCACGCCGAACGTAACCACTTCTCGAGTTGGCTCAAAGCGCGAACGGAGTTCTGGCTGGCTCACAAGCTGAGGCCGCGAAAAGTCTCGGATTACCCGTCCGTTCAGGCTCTCCGCGAGGATCTCATCTCCTCGTTACGTCAATACCGAAGAATCCGTCAGCGCGGGATCATCACCGATTTCAAGAAAGAAACCTTCATGCCTGCAAGTAGCTTTGCCCGCATCGGTGGTGGCTCGCTGGGGGGCAAAGCGCGTGGGTTGGGGTTCGTCAATATCCTCATCAACAACTACGACGTCCGCGACAGGTATGAAGGAATTCTCATTCACGTCC
>JBBTCR010000640.1:0-1292 GCA_038043105.1 Bacteroidota bacterium | reverse complement strand
GGCAGTCAACAAGGAGCACAAGATACTTCAATTTGCTTTCAACCAGCCCATGCAATTCTGCGGCGGGGACATCCTCCTTCCCCATGTTCCATTCCTTCGCCAGCGCATCCCCTGCGTTCGCTGCATCCTCGAAGCTATTCTTCTTCGACAGTTTCAACTGTCGAGCGATGGGTTCAGCCTGCTCGTTGAGCAGATCGGCGAACCGCCGATTGGCGGCCACGAGGTTTCTGGCGGTCGGCTCATAGGCGTCGAGGACAACCGGAACATTCTGTGCTCGCCAGGAGAAAGCGTGTTCCGCCGTTATCAGATAGGGGTCAGTGAAGTACCCGAGGTCCTTCCCAAGGACCTGCATCAACGTCATCATCTCCTCGGTGGACACCTTGCGTTGTCCTGCTTCAATATTCGCAAGGATCTGCCGGTCCTTGAATCCGAGTTTGTCGGATAGCTCCTTCTGGGTAAGTTCCAGATGCTTCCTCGCAGTTTGAATTCTCTCCCCCACCATCGCCATGAAACGATCAGAAGTGATGTTCATTGGACGCTCCTCTTTTTGGAAAGCGATTCATTTGTACATCACCATATAATTAGATGCAATAAAATCTTGCAAACTATAATATGCAAGATTACGTCAGGTGCATTGGCATCATGTGTAAATAACTGCAAAGCAACATATTGCCCGTTGGATTGCGCACCCATGAGTCTGGCTATCGTACAGGCAGAAAGGCTGATCACCCAATGGCCAAGGCAACAGACAGAGGAGAAGATTCAGGCTCTACTGAGATTCCTGCGGTGATCATCCCTCCTCCTTCCACTCCTTCAGGCGGGCCAGCAAGTAAGCGAAGAAGACGGGATGTTTTCGAGCAAAGACAGGGAAGGTGGTTAGGATGTGGGCAAACTCGTCCGCCGTTAGTCGGTAGCGAGCGGCACCAACGAGGAAGTGGGCAGAGGATCGTCCAGTCCTCCACGAGCGTTCTCCATGGTGACGTATATATTCGCTGGACACGAAGAAGAGCATCCTGTTGATCCACGTCCTCTGCAACTAGGGACTCCAGATCAGGAACAACCACGTGGGACAAGCGGAAGTCTTGACACAAGAAACAGCACCGTTCTGTGTCAAAGCCAGGCACACCAGCACTCGCATTCCTTCATCCCGGCGAGAGGAGGATTGACTGGCCACGTCGGCCCGTTGGCGAAGCCGGGCGAGACTGAGCAAGCCATTAAGATGTCAGCTTCTGGTCCCTCGCTCTCGCGAAAAATGCCCCGGCGTAGCCTTCACTCCTGCAATAAGCACCACC
>JBBTCR010000639.1:0-3326 GCA_038043105.1 Bacteroidota bacterium | reverse complement strand
AACAGAATGATCGAACACGTGCTGAAACGAAAAAGTCTCATAGCGGTTTCTCTGCCGACGCAGACAGCGTTCCTCCTCTCAAGTTTTTCCTTGTCCCGACGGCCGTCGGCAATCTTCCTGAGGTTCAGGATGGAGTACGTTGGGTTTCGATGATAGAAAAAATCCCCCCAAAACTAAACAGCCATCACCTAGCTGATGATGGTTGTCTGTCAGTATTCTCAGATTCGCTTTCGGTCGGTCAGAACTTCCCGAAGCGAAGGGTCAGGAGTCCAGAGGGACCACTGAGATCGGCATTTGAGGAGACCTTGGAATCGAGGCCGCTGACATAACGATAGCTCACGCCGGCACTGATCCGGAAAAACGGAGTAACGTTTAGGGTTGCTTGTACAGCTGGCTCAACGATAAAGAACGCCTCACTCTCTCTGCGAAAGGACATCGGCTCGTTGTCATCGCGCCAGCCCACGCCGCCTCCTCCGATCAACGTCATAAAGGAAAGATGGATGAGTTTGTTGGACTCGGGAATATACTCCAGCTCCAGTCCACCATAGCCAAACTCCAAATATCGCTCGCCGTTCGGCCCAAGGGTCTTTGCCTTCACGTTGGTGACGAGGCCATAGCCACCGCCGCCGAGGATGAAGGCGTGATTGATGATCCACCCACCTCTTCCGCCGACGAGTACACCCGACTCACCATTGAGACTTCCCAACTTTACTACAGGCCCGCCGAACCCGCCGTGCTCAACATCGCCTTTGATGAGAGTCTCTTCTTCTTGGGCAAGAACAGGAAACGCGAGGAACAAGAGAGTTGCGAGAATTGCGATCGTTTTCATTGTCACTCCTTCTTCAGTTGGCATTGTTGAGAACAGCTCGCGTCGCTCAACGCGATTTCTGATACGGAAAAAAGAGTGCAGAGTTGCACGAAGCCTGCCGAACTACCGCGCGCAACGCTACAGCCCGGCACCATCAATTGCGGCGAAGAACCGCGAGAGCTTCTGCTCGTCGAGCGCTCCTTCGGTTCGCACGCCACTGCACACGTCGAGCGCATAAGGGCGAACTTGTCGGATTGCCTCGCCGACATTTTCTGGATTCAATCCCCCCGCGAGGAAAATTGGCACACCGACTTCATCCCGAATTACTCTGCTGATTTTCCAATCGTGCGTGCGACCGGTTCCCCCAAGTTCCTTCACCGACAGGCGAGGATTGCCCGAGTCAAGAAGGATTGCATCGACATGCGGGGCGGCTGCGCGTGCTTCGTTGACCGAGCTTTCATCAAGCACGTGAACGACCTGAACGATTGCAATGCCCGGAAGGGCGCGCCGCAGCTCCTGATACGTTTCAATCGGCACGGCATCAACAAGCTGAAGCGTGTTGACGCGACTCCTGCGCTGTTGCTGGATAATGGACACAGCGTCCTGTTTGCTGGTCAGGAGAAATGTAGAGACACCTGGCGGAATGAGCGGCGCGATTTCAGCGATTGCGCCTTCGGAAATCGGCCCCGGGCCGCTTGGCATTGCTGAGACGAGTCCGATCGCAGATGCTCCGTAGCGAATGGCGAGCCGAGCTTCATCAATGTTCCGTATGCAGCAGATTTTGACTCTGGGCTTCATCGTGCGAGAGGGATAAGCATCACTGCTGGGATGGAGATTCCCTGCAGCAAGAGCATGAAATTTCATGGTAGTCGATGATTGTGCCGTAACGGTCAAATTCGAAGTGGCAGCAGCGCATGAGCATGTCCTTCAGCATGGCACGGGCGCGCTGGACGCGGGACTTCGCGCCAGAAAAGGAAAGCCCAAGACGCTCGGCCAACTCTTTCTGAGAGATCCCCTCGAATTCCGTCAGGATCAATGCTTCGCGGTACGGTTCCGGCAACTCATTGATGAACTCACGGATCGCCGGAGCGAGCTGTTCGGAAGCATCCGCCTCCGGTTCCGGCTCGACCGATAAAGCCGATTCGTCGATTTGTTCCGTTTCCTTCTTTGAGCGGTAGTAGTCTATGATCAGATTGCGGGCAATCTGAAAGACCCAGCTCTCGACCCGTGATGAGTCCACGAGGCTGTCAATCCGTGAGTGAATCCTAAGGAAGACCTCTTGAAGCAGGTCTTCGGCAGCGGCTTCGTCTGAAAGCCTGTGGAGGATGAAACGTTTCAGGTTATCGTGGAATCGTCTGTACAGCGATTCGATGTGTTCAGCTTTGTGATCCATTGGAGGTTGATGCACCATCGTCTGCCGCCATGAATGCTCTTACTTGTCAGTTTGCTCAGCAGAGTCCGCTGAGTCACCTGTGCTCTCTTTCAGATGCAGGTGTTTCATCGTTCTCGTGCTTCTGCGAGTGCCGAGCGAGGTTATTGCTGCGACGGCGGCAACAATCAACGACGCGGCCAGCAGGACCCGCTCGTTCAGCGCTTCATCAGCAGCCAGCCAGCCGATGAAGACAGCGATCACGGGATTAACATACGCGTAGGTCGAAGCGAGCGCTGGGGTAGTCACGCGCAAAAGCCAGATGTAGGAAGTGAACGCGATCAGAGATCCAAATACGGTCAGGTACGCTACAGAGACAAGTGAGCGAACGGAAACGTTTGAGAGTTGAAAATGATTCAACTCCCCCGAGATGATGCTGAGCAGCAATAAGGCGGCACCGCCGGTGAGCATTTCCATGCCTGTTGCGATCATCGGTGATGAAGGGAGATTGGCTTTGCGTGAATAGAGAGAGCCTGCGGCCCAAGAGATGGAAGCGACGACGAGCACCGAAGCGCCAAGAAGATTGACATCTTCGCCTCCGACCAGATCTGCCGGGTCGACGAGTACGACGATTCCAAGTGTGCCAAGCGCCAAGCCGACAAACACTCCGACCGATGGCCTGATCCCGCGGTGTGCCCACTCCAACCCGACAAACCAAAGTGGCGAACCCGCCACCAGCAGAGCCGTAATGCCTGAGGGGACAACCTGCTCGGCCCATGAGACTGAGCCGTTGCCGATGAGCAGCAGCAAGAATCCAATCACTGCGGCAGACCACCAATGCATCCGTAAAGGCCGCGGCTCGCCCCGCAATCGCATCCAGCTGTACAACAGAACGCCGGCGATTGTGAAGCGCGCTCCCGCCATGAGGAACGGAGGCAGCGTCTCCACTGCGAACCGGATCCCGAGGTATGTTGAGCCCCAAATCAGGTAAACGGCGGCAAAGGCTAGTGCAATCTTAAGCCGTGATGGTGTATCGGTCATAAACACTTACATCATAAACTCGGGTCAAAGGAAGAGTTGCGCTGAGAAGTATACGATGCCTCAGCTGAAATGTTCTGCAATCGACTTGCGCGACAGCGGAAGCGAAAG
>JBBTCR010000638.1:0-5706 GCA_038043105.1 Bacteroidota bacterium | reverse complement strand
TGAGTCAGGAGATATGAGATGTGTGGCGGGAGACGGAAGAAGTAAGACGGGAGACGAAAGAGGCGAGACGGGAGATGGAAAACGGAAGACGAGAGACGGGAAACGAAAGAAGGGAGACGGTAGAAGATTATTGTTCACTCCTGTATTCTGACTTCTGGCTTCTTACTTCTGTCTCCTGAATTCTTCTGACCCTCACTCCTGACTTCTATCTTCTTCCCCTTCTCACCTCCTCCGTCTTACTTCTCACGTCTTACGTCTACCCCCATCGCTCTTCCCCCGCCCTCACTCCACCCTCTCCACCTTGATTGAATTCGTTGTTCCCTTCGACAGTAATGGGATTCCGGCGGTGTACACCACGTACTCTCCACTCTCCACATAACCGCGCCGGCGAAGTTCCTCATTGATCCGCCTGAATGCGGAATCGGTGTCAACGACAAAATCCGGGATGATCATTCCCCGCACCCCCCAGATGATGTTCAGTCTTCTCAAGATTTTGTCCCGTGCCGTAATCGCGATGATGCGCGAGTTCGGTCTGTACTTCGCTGTGTTCATCGCGCTATAGCCAGAATGTGTGATGACCACAATTGCCTTTGCTTTGATCTCATTCGCGATATCACATGCGGCACGGCTGATTGCATCGAAGGTTGCACCATCATGGTTCTCCGGGACCTTCACCATGTCCAGGTGGTCGCGGTGTTGCTCTTCCGCTTTCCGTATGATGCGGTCCATCGTATGGACTGCCTCGATGGGGAATCGTCCAATCGACGTCTCGGCGCTGAGCATCACCGCATCCGCACCATCCATCACTGCGTTGGCAACGTCATTCGCCTCCGCACGGGTGGGGCGAGGATTTTCGATCATCGATTCGAGCATCTGCGTAGCGATGATCACCGGAACTCCAACCTCGTTGCACTTTCGAACGATCATCTTCTGGATGACGGGGACATCTTCAGGAGGAAGCTCAACTCCCAAGTCACCCCGTGCGACCATAATCACGTCTGCTTCCTTGATGATCGCATCGATCGCTTCAACGGCTTCCCCCTTCTCGATTTTTGCGACGATAGGGACACGCTTGCTCTTGGGGGCTTCCCTGATCACGATTTCACGCAACTGTTTGACATCATCAGCCGTCCGCACGAACGAGAGGGCTACATAGTCAATGTCATTAGCGAGACCAAACTTGAGGTCGTCGACGTCCTTCTCGGTGAATGACGGGACGCTCACCTTCACGCCAGGCATGTTCATCCCCTTCTTTTCTGAAAGCATGCCGCCGTTGATCGCCTTGCACACCACATCGGTCTCGCTCGTCGACAGCACGGTGAATTTCATCCTGCCGTCATCCACCAAGATCGTATCGCCGCTCTTCACATCCTTGGGTAGCTCGCGATAGGTCGTTGACACCCGTTGAGCATTGCCGAGAACGTCGTTGATCGTGAATGCAAATGTGGCGCCCGTCTTGACCTCGACCGTTTTGTCCTCAAGCAAGCCGGTCCGGATTTTCGGTCCACTGAGATCCTGCAGCAGGGTGATATACTCTCCTGTTTTCCTGCTCGCCTCCTTGACGTTCTCTATCGTTTTGAGATGCTGCTCGTGCGTGCCGTGAGAGAAATTCAACCGCGCAACATCCATACCCGCTTCGATCAACTGGACAAGAACGTCGACGCTCTGTGAGGCCGGACCGATAGTACAAACGATCTTTGTGTTGCCGAATTTCGATGGGCGATTCATAGACCACCTGAGGGTAATTTGGATAGAGCGTCTATCAACTGCGGCAGGATCTCGCCTGCCTTGCCGAGGATCGTTTCTTGAGCGCGGGACGAAAGATCAGTGTATTCACGATTGATTTCGACGACGTACGCGCCATGCTCCAGAGCTGTATATGGAAGCGATGCTGCAGGATAAACGACTGCGGATGTACCGACAGAGAGAAACACGTCACATCGGCTAGCGGCGGAGGCTGCCTCCGAGAACGCCGCAGCAGGCAAGATCTCGCCGAACCAGACGACATCCGGCCGAACGAGACCGCCGCACTTCTTACAGCGCGGCGCTTTCTTCAGCTCGTCAATCTTGAGATCGGCTTCGGGCGTACGGCAATCAATACAGTAGCTGCGCTCAATGTTCCCGTGGAGCTCGACAACGCCTTTGCTCCCTGCCCGTCTGTGGAGATTATCGATATTCTGCGTTACGAGTGTGAAATCAGAGACGCGCCGTTCGAGCTCGACGAGCGCATGATGCGCCGGATTTGGCTTCACCTCCTGAATCAATCGCCGCCGGTAGGCGTACCACTCCCAGACGAGATCGGGATTTCGAATAAACGCGTCGAAGTTCGCCAGTTCCTCGGGTCTGAACTTTTTCCACAGTCCTTCTTCTCCTCGAAATGTCGGCACGCCACTCTCTGCCGAGATTCCCGCTCCGGTCAAGACACAGACGGTATCAGCATCTCGCAGCCTCGATATGAGAGTCTCCGAGAACATCACTTGCGCGGCGTCAGAAGGAGAAGATCGTACTTCGAGTTTTCGATGCTTGACCGATTCATGACCATCCGCCGATAGCCACCATTCAGCCAGAGCTGGATTTGGTCATCATAGTGCCGCTGGAATACCTGCCCGGATTGGCCGGGCGGTGTCACGGCGCGGCCGTTGTTCGCATCGGAAAGGTCGAAGATTTGCCTTGTCGATGGTCCAACGTGGTTGAGAAACGGTTTCTTGAGCCGGTAATCTCCCTTGTTGACCGTCGAATGAGATCCACCCACAGGGTAAGGACCAAGATTGAACACCTTTCGCAGTAGGGAATTCGCACTGAACACGTGCGGAAACTCAACCTGGTGAACAGCACCCCATTGCCACTCCTTCAGTTCCCCACCGTACGCGTTCTTCAAATCGTGGATCGCGTCTTCCAGACTTTGCCTGAGGATGTCGGCCATCGACTCCACCGGCGGTGTTTTGATGTTGTCGAACCAGACCGACGAGCCCTTTTTCATCAGCTTTGTCGTGACGGTCATCGGGACGGTTGCGAGCGTGTCGTAGAGCGCCATGAGCTCTGGCCCCATCTCATCTTCGTATGTATTGTGAACCATTCGAACAAAGAACGCCTGGAACAATGTCGTGGGGACATCATTCGACTTCATCTCAAAATTCCAGTTGCGGAAGTAATTGAGTGCTGTCTGCACATCTGGATCGGTGACGCTCCTAGTCTCAAAAGCGCTCAGAATAATAGGAACGATCTCACGTGCGTGTGGGGAGAGAACATCAAGTTGCAGACGTTGGAGATCCTCAACGGAAAACTTCGATTGGCTCCGGAGGACTTCCGTAATTCGCGTGACAAGCCAGTGCGGTTGCCACAGATTGGAGATGTAGTAGGGATAGGAATCCGAAATAATTCTGTTGTTGGCGGTGGCGATAAACCCTTCTGCCGGATTGAGCATCTGCGGCATCTCTTCAAACGGCACAAATCCCTTCCAGTCATACTGATCTGTCCAGCCAGGGAAGAGAAGCGTTGGCGACTTTGTGCTCCGGATAGGAATCCTCCCGCCAGTGTGGTAACCGATGGTTCCCTGATCATCGGCATAGACGAAGTTTTGAGCGGGAACCGCGAAGTATTTGAGTCCTTCCAGAAACTCGTTCCAGTTACTGGCGCGATTCATTCGGTAGAACGCACCCGCTTCGTTTGAGATCTCGTGCCCCACCCAGCGCATCGACAGGAGGTGTTCAGAGAATCCTGCAGCCGGTTCGATGCGATTGACAATCGGACCACGGTGAGTCCGATAGATTGTCAGAAGGACCGGGGGGCCGTCCTTCACGAGGATGGTGTCAACCTGTTGTTCCAGAGGTCGCCACGTATTGTTGAAGCGATATCGCGTGGGATGCTGGATCGAGTCGACTTGTTCAATGTAGAAGTCCTCATCATCCATCATCGCATTCGTCACTCCCCAAGCGATATGCTGATTTCGACCGATGACGACAAAAGGCACACCGGCGATAGAGGCTCCAGCGACATCCAGTCCGGGCGCAATCACATGCAGCTCATACCATCGTCCCGGAACGGAGAACAGGAGATGTGGATCGTTTGCGAGGATAGGCTTGCCCGTTGCCGACCGAGAACCGGAGATAACCCACGCATTGCTTCCTGTCTCAAGGCCGTCGTTGCCCATCAGAGTCCGGAATGCCTGGTCTGTCTGAAGAAGCTGTTTTCCCAGATCGGCAACCTTCTTGCCTCGGAGTTCATCGGGAACAATCACCGGTGCGCCTTCCGGCCACGTGGGAAAGATCTCCGCCGCCTTTGCTTCACCGAATCGTTCGACCAGCTCGGTGAGGGTGATATCCACCCAGCGGGAGTAATTCAGCTCCCAAGCCATCAATCGGCTGATCATGACCGAGTGTTCAATCCTCCACGGCTCCGGCTCAATGTCAAGCAGGTCAAACTCAATGGGATATTTTCCTTTGTGCGTCTCGATGAATGAGGAGACGCCATCGGCGTATGACTGGGCTGCTGTGCGCGTTTTCTCGTCAATGGTCGGCGCAATCTTCAAAGCCTGCCGCCAGATGCCGAGGGTTCGGAACATGCGGTCGATCTTCAGCGCAGGCTCACCGAGGACTTCAGCCAACCTTCCCTGTCCCGCCCTTCGCATGAGCTCCATCTGCCACAGCCGATCCTGTGCATGAACGTAGCCGACCGCGAAGTAGGCATCCTCTTCCGATTCAGCGATGATATGCGGGACTCCGTATTCGTCCCGAAAGATCTTGACGCTCGCTCGCAAGCCAGGTACGTCAACACTCCCGGACGTCGTCGGAAATGATTTGGTGATGAGATAATAGAAGAAAATAACGAGCGCTACGCTGAAGAACGCGAGGGTTATCAGGCTCCCGATGAGAATCTTGGCACGAAGAGGCATGGAATTGAAGCAGACGGTGGGAAAAAGAATCCCGTCCGAACGATGGTTCAGACGGGACTAATGTAAATAAACTTGGGGGGTGTTGCAACGAGGAAGTTCGTTGCCGGTGGGCTGTTCTATCCTGCGTCTCGGCTCTGGTGGTTTCAGTACTCCAGGGTCAACGTGGCAGATGGGAAGAAGCGCAACATTTCCGTGTATTGTCCGGTTTTCCGGTCGAAATAGAATACGTTTCTGTTGTCGTAGACGTTGATGATCTGTCCGCCGAGTGTGCCCCGGATTCCGAGGAACATGAACCGATACTGGATACTGACGTCGAGCCGGTGATAGGCTGGCAGGCGTCCCGCATTCTTTTTCCCCAGGACGATGTACGGTCGGCCCGTTTCAAGTTCAAATGGATCGGTCAGGAGATTTCCGAGCATGAGTCGGTCGTAGTAGCCCACACTTTGAGTGAACGGGAAGCCGCTGCCAAATTCCCATCGAACCGTCACATCAAATCCCTCGAATGGATGTGTCGCAGCAAGTAAGTTAACGTGATGACGGCGATCGTAGCGAGGATAATACTCAAATCCGTGGTTGTTGACCGTTGTCCAGCTCAGCGCATAGGAGGCATAGAAGTCGACGAGTGCGACCTTCGAGCGCAAAAGCAGCTCAGCACCGTACGATTTGCCGGTCCCCAGAATATAGTCGGGATCGCTCTTGTCGATCTTGTCCCGGTTGTACGCAACAAGCGAGCTGTAGTTCTTGTAGTACGACTGGAGGCTTAGCGAGGTCATTTCGATGACGTTTCCGTCGATTCCTCCAACAACGTGAACGGC
>JBBTCR010000637.1:0-1765 GCA_038043105.1 Bacteroidota bacterium | reverse complement strand
CTCAGAAGTGAACCAACCACTGTACTTCCAATTTGACTGGAGAGCAATGTATGAAAACTCTTCACGGAAAAGTCGCCAAGGGAGCGCGGAAGATTATCGTCTACATCGCTACGAGCGCCGACGGCTACATCGCCCGGCCCGACGGCAGCGTCGTCTGGCTGAACCGTCCACGGGCTGCCGGCGACTACGGCATGGCTGCGTTCTTCCGTTCGATCGACACGATCCTGTGGGGGAGGAGGACCTACGACTTGGCGCTTGGGATGGGCAGCAAGAGCGGAGGATTCGGACCGAAGGTCAAGAACTACGTCTTCTCGCACCGGCCGCCTCAATCACCCACGCCGGGCGTAGAGTTCGTGAATGAGCCGATCGGCGCGTTCGCGAAACGCCGTCGCGCTGCGTCGGGGAAGCACATCTGGATGATGGGCGGCTCGGGTCTCATCGCGTCATTCCTCGACGAAGGCGAGATTGACGAATTCATCATCCATGTAATTCCGACCTTCATCGGTGAAGGCATCCCCCTCATCCAGCCGCGGCACCGGCTGATTCCGCTGGAGCTGCAGTCGGTGCGCCGCTTCTCGGATGGAGTCGTGCGGCTTCATTATGCCCTCACGCGGCGGGCGTCGGCCAAGCGCCCGGCGAAGGAGCGAGCGGCCCGACGGTAAGGTTTGCTGCCGTGGCGACTTATGGCCTAAGTGCAACAAGAATCACAATATTGCGAAAGCGGAACACACGGCGGGCGCTCCCTCATTTGGAAAGGATTTGCGTCAGAGATAATGCCAAATGGCAACCAAGATAGGCTGATGGAAAAGAGATCGGACACACCACAAACGGAAGCGCAATATAGCCTGGCGAGAATCCTTAGCATCTGGGCAATTGTTTCGCTCCCAATGGCACTCCTCGCGTGGATCGTTACTCCTGCGCTCATTCCGCATATCAACCTACACCCGGGCATCATCTTCTGGCTAATGATGGTTCTCGGAATGACCTGGCAGTTCGTCGTTTCCCTCTCAATTGTTTACAAGGAATTAGGAACACTGAACTGGTCGGCTATTCGTCACCGCACTTGGCTCAATCTGCCGCGTGACGCTCGAACAAACGCGCCCCGTGCTAAACTCTTTTGGTGGTTATTGCCCTGCGGGCTGCTCAGTGCGCTCTATGGAATAAGCGGCATCGGGCATTTCTTGAATGCTCCCGTCACCTTCCTTTTCCCTTTTTTGTCGGAGCCTTCCTACACTGACATACGCGGACTCGCCAGTCCGGAGTTTGTGGGTCAGTGGTGGCTCGTAGGACTGGCGGTGATAACATGTGCACTGAACTACTTTCTCGGTGAGGAGTTTCTCTTTCGCGGCGTCTTGCTCCCCAAAATGCAAGGGGTATTCGGCAAGTGGGACTGGGTGGCGAACTCAGCACTTTTTGGACTCTATCATCTGCACAAGGCGTGGATGATTCCATCCATTATCGTTGGATCGTTGTTCATGGTTTGGCCATCGCGATATTTCCGGAGCAATTGGTTCGCGATCATTATACACGGCGTCGAAGGAGTATTTGTGCTTGGACTTGTCCTAGGTTCAGTGTTGGGACTGATCCACCGATAAGAATTCGGGCCAGACTGAAGACACGACGATGGACGTGAACGCCATAGCAAAAAAACAGGTCGTCCGTTGATTGCCAAGTTGCGATAAGATTCTATTGATGAAAGAAAACAAGAAAGGCACATTCGACAGGAAACTCTTCACACGACAGTTAAACTTTCAGGTATGGTACT
>JBBTCR010000636.1:0-1449 GCA_038043105.1 Bacteroidota bacterium | reverse complement strand
CATCCAAACGTTTGCGTTATCCACGACATCGCCGAACACGAAGGACAGCGGTTCATCGTCATGGAGTACGTCGAAGGTCAAACCGTCCGCCAAACTTTGTGGTGGACCCGTCCGCCGAGGTCTGTGGCGGACCTGTCCGCCGAGCTTTATGGCGGAGCACCCTCAGATCTTTGGCATAAACACCCGCACACCTCGCAACAAAAGTGTGGAAGTTCTCCAGAAAATTCTCGAAAGTGTCGCTCGAGAAACATCCCCCTCTACACTTGAATCTGACGAACTATGAACCGTCGCCTCCTGTCTTTACTTCTGCTTTGGGCTCTTAGTTTCTCATCATCCTACTCCCAATCCACGACTCCGATAAGACCCTTCTCTGAGCTCGGTGCTGTCGATCTCAAGATCACAGAATCCATGTTGTGTGAATACTCTGACGTTTGCGTTGATCGCTCGGGGAATGTCTGGGTGGCCTACGTGGAGCTGGAAAGAGCGCAAGAGAAGATAGTCCTTGTCCAGGTTCGTGACAGACAAATTAAAGCCACGTACCAGGTGAGTCAAGCGACGGGATTTGAATACGCGCCGCGGATCTGTTGCGATGCGAAGAACCGCATCTGGATTGTCTGGTCGGCGAAGCGAAACAACAACTGGGATCTCTATGCCCGGATCTTCGAGAGGGGCGAGTTCTCCTCCGAGATCAGGATCACGGATCATCCTGAGGTTGACATTCATCCCTCGATAGCAAGCGATTCACAGGGTAACGTCTGGGTTGCTTGGGAGAGTCTGCACAATGGGAACTTCGATATTTATGCGATGATGATTCGAGGGACAGAAGTTGGCACACCGGTCGCCATATCTCAATCGCCACAGATGGATTTGCGGCCTGCAATTCTCAGTGCGGGGAACGACCTGTCTGTCGCATGGGATCGGCAAGAAGGGCCGACATATCAAATCTTGATGCGCGGGATGAAAGGGAAAACCTGGAGGCCAGAGACCGTCGTGAGTCCGCGAAAAGGATTCAATATGGCTCCGGCTCTTGCGATGCAAGGAGGGAAATTGACGATTGCGTGGCATTCAAACTTGCAGCCGGACGGCACGGTGGGAATCACGCCGTGGATCTATCTGCAAACCTATCAGAATGGAAAGAAAGGAACGCTGTTCACGACAGCGCAAGCGGGTGACTGGGTGAAGAACGGAGAGGACCAGGGACTCGAGTTTCCGAATCTGCTTGTTGACAAGAAAGGCGCGTTGTGGCTGTTCACGCGACCCTCGCAAGGGTTCTATGCTCAGGTCGTTCGTGGTGACAAGGCAAGTGTTCTCTATCAATGTAACGTTGAAGGATGGGGAGGACGTGGTCAGCATATGCGGGCCGTTCTGGCTGATGATGGCACGATCTACTCTGTGAGGAGAGACATCAACTACATTTACTTGAACGAGTTCAAGCCAGGAGAAAAGTCG
>JBBTCR010000635.1:0-2344 GCA_038043105.1 Bacteroidota bacterium | reverse complement strand
GGCCTTCGGCTTCGTCGAGTTTGTGCCTACCGTGATGATCAAGGTGAAGCTTTAGAACCTCAGCACTCCAAACACCCAACCTCCGAACACCACGAGGATCGCAACGGTCATCGGCCAGCCAAGTATATCAAGCAGGAATCCTGCCTTTACCATGTCCTTCACACGCACATATCCCGTTCCGTAGACCAGCGCGTTCGGCGGTGTGGCAACCGGCAGCATGAACGCCATCGACGCGCCGACGGCCGCGGCAACCGATAGAGTCGTTGGATTCTCGCCGGTCCGCAACGCAATGGAAATGATGATCGGCACCATCATGGACGTTACCGCAGTATTGGATGTCACTTCCGTGAGGAAGTCCATGAGAACAACAATCGTAAGTATCATGACGAGCGTCGATGGTGTTCCGAGCGCGGTCACAACCGAGGTCGCGATGAGTGACGCGAGGCCAGTCTTGAAGAGAGCGTCGGAGAGCGCAATCCCGCCGCCGAACAGGATCAGCGTCCCCCAATCGACGAACTTGGTGTCCTCCCACGAAAGAACAAAGACGCTTTTCTTGAACTCCACGGGCACGACGAAGAGCAGAACGCCGACGATCAGTCCAATGGAGTACTCATCGATCCACGAGAGGCGTTCAGCCAGAGTGCCCGGAAGGATCTTGTCCCAAAACGGATTTGACACCCAGAGAACGACGGCGAGAAGGAACATCGCGACCGTTGTCTTTTCACCACGGCTCATGGGTCCAAGACTCGCGCGTTCTCTCAGCAAGCGCTCCTTCCCACCGGGGATGGACTCGATCTCCGGGCGGTTGAGCTTCAACAGCAAGAACCAGGCGAACGGAACGTAGATGAGGACGTAGGGAACGCCGAAGAGCATCCAGTCAAGAAACGTGATACGCTGATAGGTCGGATCGTTGGCGAACGTCGTGTTCAGGATCCCAAGCGCGATGCCATTCGGAGGTGTGCCGATGATCGTAGCCACTCCACCGATGGACGCTGCCCAGGCAATGCCGAGCATCAGCGCGGTGCCGTATCGCGATTCGCCCGGCTTGAGACCGACGAAGGAGAGAATACCGAGCCCGATCGGCAGCATCATTGCGGTTGTCGCCGTGTTGGAGATCCACATCGAAAGGAAGGCCGTGACTGACATGATCCCGAGTAACACGGAACGCGGGTGGTTGCCGAGCGTCCCGCGCGTCAGAATCCAGAGCGTCAATCGACGGTCGAGCTTCCACTTCTGCATCGCAGCCGCGAGGAGAAATCCGCCGAGGAAAAGATAGATGACGGGATTCGCGTAGCTCAAGAGAACATTCTTCATCGAGAACTCGTACACGCTCTCGCCTTGGACTCCGATGACATGGAAAAGGGGGAGAAGGACCGGAGGGAGGAGAGCCGTTGCGGGCAAGGGAATCGCCTCGGTCACCCACCAGATAATCATCAGAAGCAGCAGCGCCAGCACGATTTGCATAGAGCGGGCAAGCTCCGAGGGATCAAGAGCAATCGAGCCGCTTTTCACAAGTTCGCCGGCTGCGGCATGAAAGGCATCGAACGTTGGCATCAAGAGAACGATCAGAAAGCCGAGCAATCCAAGAAAGAAACCGATGTTCTTCGGGCGCATGGTGGCCTCTCGAAGAGAATTAGCAATGGAAGAGTGGGAGAGTGATGAGAGTGGGAGAAGTATAGGAAAAAATTCTGAGAGTGGGGAGGGGGGAAGAACGATTAGGTAGGGGTGTCGCTTATGGCTCTTTTCATCTAGATGGACTCAAATTCATCAATGGTCGTTGGCCAATCTTCCTTCAGCAGGCGGGCGAGCGACCTATCGGACAGCAGCTTTCCGCCGGTCTGGCAGCGGGGGCAATAGTTGCACTCGTTTTCGGCATAGACGATGCGCTGGATCCTCGACCGACAGACAGGACATCGTTTTCCAAAGCGCCCATGGACGGCCATTTCTTCCCGAAAAGCGGTCACTTTCTCGGGGAAGCCCGTCCCTGTCTCGCTTCTGAGCCGTTCGATCCATTCTTGCAGGGTCGATATCGTCGCGCGATGCAGGCGTGCGATCTCATCTTCTGTTAACTGGAGTGTCAGTTTCAACGGAGATAGGTGAGCGCGATGAAGGATCTCATCGGAATACGCATTGCCGATTGCGCTGCACAGTCTTGGATCGGTAAGTGCGCGTTTTACTGTGTGATTCTCCTTGAGTAAAGCGGCGCTGAAATCCTCCAGGGTTGAATCCACCACCTCAATGCCGCCGCGATCGAAGTCCGCGAGAGCGGACAGGCCTCGAACGACGTGAAGCGAGGCTCGCTTCTTGCTGCTGGCCTCGGTCAGCAGGAGAGTACCGTTCGGGA
>JBBTCR010000634.1:0-1273 GCA_038043105.1 Bacteroidota bacterium | reverse complement strand
AAGCCACTGATTGCAAAAGCAATCGTCCTTGGCTCGAACGAACGCGAATTCTGGCTGGCCATAAGTCCGAAGGAAATCAGCCTGTATTGCTGGGGCCAGTGGTCGCAGCAGAATGCATCCGAGGGACCCGCAATCAATCCCAGAACGCTGGTGGAAGCCCTCGGAATCAGCGAACCGGGAACCAGCGAGGATTGGTCTTTGTCGAGTGATGGCGCATTCGACATACTCACAAAGCAAGAGCAGGGTGTGATAACCAAGAAGATGTACGTTTATAGCTGCGACTATCGGGTCAGAAGAATCGAGTTCTTCGACGCGAATGGCCGGGTCGTTGCCCGTGCGGAAATGGAGGACTACCGGGAGGTGTCGAATGGATTCTTTGTCCCGGCCATGATGAAGGTAACAACGCAGGGCCGCAATCGCGAGGAAGACTCGCTCAGCATCACCCTAAACCCTGGGAGCATAAAACCGGCGGAGATCAGCGAACCGCGGCGAAAATACCTCTTCAATCTTCCTCCGCAAAAAGGCTTCAGGAACGTGCACAAAATTGTGAACGGCAAGTTAGTACAAGACCCTCAGTAAGAAACGGCGACAACAGACATGTGTTCGGCCGGTTTATTTTACTGAGGCTTGCGAAGAAACCTTCCGATTCGTTCAATGCTCCTCGCGGTGGCCCCCTGGTTTCTTCTAATGACTTCCTGTCCCCTGTGGGCGATATTGTCGGCGTATTCAGATTCCAGCAGGCACTTCTGCATTACCTGGAGCAATTCCTGCTCATCTTTGACCAGAATCGCGCCCTCGTCGGCCAAAAGGAAATCGACGGTCTGCTTGAAATTGAACGTATGCGGCCCAAAAATCGTGCACTTGCCCAGGGCCGCCGCCTCCATCATGTCAGAGCCGCCCATGGGAACAAGAGACCGGCCCACGAAGATCACCGTTGCCAGGCAGTAGAATTTCCGCAGGTCACCCATCGTATCGCCGAGAATAACCGCATCCATTTGCGATTTCTCTTTGGTCTCTGTGGCTTCTTTCTTTACTTCGCTATATCGGATTAGGTGAAAGCCGGATTGTTCTATTAGCTGTGCGACTTCATCAAATCTCTCGGGCTTTCGAGGTACGATGGCAAGTCGCAGGTCCTCGAACCGGTCCGATTGTTTCAAGTGCGCGAACACGTCGAGGATGATCTTTTCTTCCCCCGGACCGGTTGCGCCGGCAACCCATAACCGCTCGCCACCAAGATCGAGCTGGGCGGCCAGAGCATCGGCGCCCTCTACTC
>JBBTCR010000633.1:325-2792 GCA_038043105.1 Bacteroidota bacterium | reverse complement strand
ATATCTGATTTGCCCACGAGAGCCCACGAGTGCCCCGGATGAAAGTAGCGCTCAATCACCGAGGTCGAAACAGGACTCTCGATGCTCAGATGTCTAACAACTGCAATCTTCTTGCTCCTGGAGCTTTTTGCGAGCTCCAGCGCAATGAAAATTGCAACAGTCAACAGAACCAGGATGAAAGACATTGGCACATCCTCCCCAGAGGCACACTGCCGCCTCCGAGTGTACTATCACAATTCTGTGCCACTAAGTCTATTGAAGTCTCACAAATGAGAGGTGTAACTGATTGATTTCAAAGAGGTTGTAAGCCTCTTCATTGTGTGGTGAGAATTGAAACTGAAGCGTTGTAGGAGAATTCAGCAATCGACTGCTGGAGGGAACGTCGGTAGCCGTAAGTAGATACGAGAAACGGGAGTAAGCGATTGTAGAGGTTTTCAGCAGGGCATGTGTGAACATTCAACAGATTTGAATCACCAGCAGACTCCCGGCAGCTGCTTATCAGTGAGGATTCGGCCATTACGGATTCGGGTGTTTGGCTCGGCCAAGAGCGGTGGTAGACAAGGATGTACTGCTTGGCGTCGGGCGCCGAAGGCATCTATTTTGCGAGTGGAGCATGGGCCCTGCGGGGTTTGACCGCCGAGTTCACGACAATCCCCAAGGCGATGGAAAGGACTCGAGCGTCGCTTTTATCGGCGCGGGATGGAATGAGGATAGGAATTCGAGCACCCACGACAATGTGTGCAAGGCGAAGGTTACCGAAATATGTCGTGCTCTTTGCGAGGATGTTTGCTGATTCAATGTTTGGCGCGACGAGGATCTCCGCCTGGCCCGCCACGGGCGATTCGATTCCCTTTGCGGCAGCGGCCTCGGGGGAAAGGGCATTATCCAGTGCCAGTGGTCCGTGAACGATACAGCCTCTGATCTGCCCGCTTTGATTCATCTTCGTCAGAGCCGCGGCATCCACGGTTGACTGGAGATTCGGTAGCACAAGTTCTGTGGCGGAAAGGATCGCAACCTTCGGGCACGGATTACCAAGGATATGCGCGATTTCAACTGCATTGTTGACAAGTTCGATCTTGTCCTCGAGATCTGGCATCAACACGATGCCACCGTCGGTAATCATCACAAACTTATTGCTCCTGCGCGCGGGATACTCAATAAGGACGATGTCGCTCAGCAGCCTCCCCGTGCGCAAGCCGCTATCCTCCGCCAGAACGGCCTTCATCATCTGAGACGTGTCAATGCTCCCCTTCATCAGGATGTCCACCTTACCATCCCTCACCAATTCAATGGACTTGCGAAGTGCCAATTCAGCGTCCGTGCGATGATGGATCTGTACCTCTCCAACTGAGGCTCCTTGAAGGGTTAGACCATCTTCAATGACTTGATGATCTCCGATCAGGTGGAATTCAGTCTTGAAGGTTCTTTGAGCTTCCGCCACTGCAGCAAATGCCTCTGCATGTGTTGCCCAAACCACGGCAACTCGCGCAGGTGGGAGCTTTGAGGCTTTCAGGACGAGGTCATCGAAGTTGTTGATGCTGATTTCAGACACGTCAGTACTCTTTAACTTCCTCTTGAAATCGGAGCACGCGCAAGGTCCCCATCGCTAACGCTCTCATCTCATCCTCGCCTGGGAAAATGAGAATCGGAGCAATAAACCGGATCCTCTCAGAGATCCAATGCGTCAGCATCTGGGAGGCAGCCAAACCACCTGTCAACACAATTGCGTGCACATTGCCATGCAGAACCGTCGCCATCGCCCCAATCTCTTTTGCTATCTGATATGCCATCGCCTCATAGACCTCCTGCGCCGCAGTATCTCCTGCCTCTATCCGACTCTCCACTTCTTTCGCAGAGTTTGTTCCGAGGTAGGCTTGCAAGCCACCATTTCCCATGACCAGTCTACGGATTTCGTGTTCCGACGTCGTTCCCGAAAAACACATGGAAATGAATGGCTGCAGGGGCAATCCACCGGTTCTCTCGGGTGAAAACGGGCCGTCGCTGGAGGCATCGTTTACGTCAATGATAAGTCCGTCGCGTACAGCCGCGATAGAAATTCCGCCGCCTAGATGGGCAACGACAAAAGATGAACCAGAAACGGAAATTCCCAATTGTCCTGCGGCTTGTCGAACAGCTGCATGGATGTTGAGAGCGTGTGACAGACTACGTCGTTGAATCATCGGATGCCCGGAATATTTCGCAAGAGACTCAAACTCGTCGACAGAAACGGGATCCACGACAAACGCCTCACAACCGTACTCCCTCGCCAATTCATAAGCGAGTGCGCATCCGAGGTTTGATGAGTGTTCACCCTGAACATTCGAGCGCGCGTCATGAAGCATGCGGTCGTTGACCCGGTATGCTCCCTTGGGAATCGGTTTGAGCAGACCACCGATTGCTGTCACGACGGCCGGATTTCGACCAGCGCGATGAAACCACTTCCCTACGATCTCCAAACGCCAATCAA
>JBBTCR010000633.1:0-315 GCA_038043105.1 Bacteroidota bacterium | reverse complement strand
CAATCAAACTGATCCCAAACACGCGAGAATCGCCGCAAAACGTCCGCATCGTGAAGGACCGCCTCCCGACACAGCTCGTTCTCCCCTTCGTAAATGGCCAACTTCGTCGATGTCGAGCCGGGATTGAGAACAAAAATGGTTGCCTGATCGGCCGATGTCGCTGAAAGCATGATTCTCCTGGAGAGCCGGACGAAAAGTCTCTCGCAAAGTCGCAAAGGACGCAAAGTTGGTATTTACACTAATGATTTCACAAAGTTTCACTTTGCGACTTGCCTGTCCCGCTTTCAGGATTCCGCCGAAGAGCGGGATTCATAG
>JBBTCR010000632.1:0-5672 GCA_038043105.1 Bacteroidota bacterium | reverse complement strand
GGATCGCCAAAGAATTTCCTCCTTCAAACCGAGCCGCAGATCCAGGAAGTCTTGAAAATCAACGAAAAAGGGCACGATTTTTTCATTCAGTTTACCGACGCGCGCCCGGACAGCGGCGGCCTTTCAGGTGCAACTCCGTCAGAGGCCGTAAGCTGGGGAAAAATTGACCCGGACCAGTTGCCCGATACCGTTGTTGCATACGTTGACTCGACAATTGCGATGCCGATCTTCACATCGTACGCGTTGGCAAAAAGAAGGCCTCGCAAACTCAAGCGGCTGTACGACGAACGGGATTCGATGATGGGTCGGCTACGAAGGGCGGCAGACCGTGCGAAGAAACTGAACATGAAACGAAGAAAAGTCTAATATTACAGATTATCATTACAGAAAGGGATTCTTAGATGAACCGATACCAGGAGCTGCTTGACTTGATTCAGACCTTCCAAAAAGACTTCGAGAAGTTCTATTTGAAAGGGAACAAGTCGGCGGGCACTCGCGTGAGGAAACATATGGCTGCGCTCAAACGGAAAGCGCAGGAAATCCGAAACGAAGTTCAGGAGGTTAAGAAAAAGCTCGCAGACGAAGGCAAGCCTGGTACCGGGGCCGGAGCTTAAGCTGGTCGCAGCGGCGGCTGCGTGATGAACGAGTTCATACTCCATCGGCTGCTCGCTGAGCGGTTGATGGAGGCCGTAATGAATGAACCTATCGCATGCTTTGTTTTGAGTGCTTCTGTCGTCAGCGCGAGTCACTCCCGTTGTAGTGCTTATCAAACGAACCTCTCCTTCTCTCTCCTATTTCATCGCAACGGCCCAGGCTATGAAAAAGCTCGCTTCTTTTCTTGCCCTTGTTCTCGTCTTCAGTTACTCCTCTCGCGCTCAAGAGGAACAGAGCGTGAAGAAATCCGTGCGGGTGATTCCAACACCGCAGGAAATCACCTTTAAAACAAAGCCCTTCAAGATCACATCGCAGACACGGATCATTTTGGGCGAGGGGGCGTCGAGGGATGACGAGTTTGCGGCGGAGCAGATCAACGTGCAGGTGTCGGAATTGAAAGAGCTTCATTTGAAGATTGCGAGGGAACGGTCGGTCAGAAAGATCACGTCGAACTATGTGTTCATCGGTTCGCCTCGGAGCACGTTTGCACAGCGTTGGCTCAAAGCAGCTAACGTGAGGCTCGGTCCTGAGCTGCAGGAGGAAGGATATGTTCTGAATGTCGACGAGCACGGAGCGGTGATTATCGCTGAGTCGCCGCGCGGAAGGTTCTACGGTATGATGACGCTCGTTCAACTGCTGGAGCGCGACAGGAAGAGCATTCTGGTGCCCGGTGTTGGTATCCGTGATTGGCCTCTGCAGAAGATGCGTGGCATCACGGATGATCTGAGCCGCGGCCAAGTTTCAACGATGGAGAATTTCAAGAAGATCATCCGCTTCCTCGCCCGGCATAAGCTGAATGTCTACTCACCCTATATCGAGGACATCTTCGTCTTCAAGAATCATCCGATGATCGGCCAGGGCCGGGGCGGTCTGACGGCTGGTGAAATGAAGGAGCTTGACGCATACGCGAAGCAATATCACGTTGAGCTTATACCAATCTTTGAAACACTGGGCCACTGGGAAAACATCCTGATTCTGCCCGGATACGTTCGCTTTGCCGAGTTTCCCGGGGCTCATACGGTAAACGTCTCCGATGAGGCGGTCTACAAGATGCTCGACGAGATGATCGGTGAGCTCAGTGCTGCCTTCAGTTCCCCGTACTTCAATATGGCGGCGGATGAATCGTGGGATGTCGGGCTCGGCGCGAACAAGGAACGTGTTGCGGCAAGCGACCTTGCCACCGTACACGCCGAACACTACAAGAGGCTCTTTGCCATTCTGAAGAAGCACAAAAAGAAGCCAATGATGTACGGCGATATAATTCTTCACAATCCCGCCATTCTCGATAAGATTCCTAGGGACGTCGTCATCGTGGACTGGCACTACGGCGCGAGCGATCGCTATCTCAGCACGGAAACATTTCGAAACGCGGGTTTTCTGTATGTCGTCTCACCGGCAGTGTGGAACTTCACAGGTCCGTTCCCGAACTATGTGAACACGGTGGTCAATGTTCAGAATCTCAATCGGGATGGCTACCTGAACGGCTCTCATGGGATCCTCACGTCGAACTGGAATGACTACGGTGGTGAAGCATTACGCGAGTTGAATTACTATGGCTACGCGTGGACTGCGGAGTGTGCGTGGCAACCGTTGAGCGCTGATATTGCATCGTTCAACGCGAAATTCTTTTCAGACTTCTTTGGCAATCAGCGCGCCGGACTCATGGGCGAGACAATCTACTCACTGCTTGGAAGTCCGCTCAACCAGCTTAACTGGCATGAGCTGTGGCGCCATCCGATGCTGCCCGAGCGCACGTCAGCCATGCCGAACCTCTGGCGCATCGAAAGTCTGGAATCCTCCATGCCACTGGTGCAGCGGTTGCTGAAGGAGCTGGAATCGACGGCAACGAGAAATGGGGACCATCTTCACTATCTCGAATTCATCGCGCGACTCAATCAATGGTTTGCCAGTAAACTCGCGGTCAGCCAAGAGATCAAGCGCCTCTGGCAGGATACCTCCCGCATCGCAAATCGAGATTCTCTGAAAACGATTGCACTCGTGTCAGCACGTACACTGGTCACGGATTTGAAGAAGTTGAAGGAGGATTTCGCTGCATTGTGGCTTAGGACAAATCGGAAGGCGAACCTGCAATGGCTGATGCTTCGATACGGCCGGCAGTTGGAATATTGGGAGGAAACGATTGACGAGCTCTCGCGTGGCGATGCGTTGCGGGATCCGGTGATCGAAAGCCAGTGGATATACCATCCGGATGGCAACCCCGAGAAGCGAGATACGACAGCACGTCAGGTGCGGCGTGCGTACTTCAGAAGATCATTCTCGATTGACCAACCGCCATCAAGTGCGAAGCTCCAGCTCATCGGGGATAGCCATGCCAAAGTGTGGGTTAATGGTGTAGAGGTCGGTGAGGTTCTGGCGCGACGATCGCTCTCGCTTGTCGTGGAACATCAGCGCGCGAAAATGTGGGAGATTGGCTCACTTCTCAGACGCGGAAAGAACTCGATTGCTGTGGAAGCGGCGAATTTCGATCAGTTTGGATCCGCGGGAACGAACATCTATATGGAATTGCAAGCTGGGGAGACCGTCACGACAATCATGACCGATTCAAGCTGGAAAGTGTCCGACTCCGCGAAGGATCAGTGGAAAAGCCCAGAATACGATGAGAGCGCGTGGAGAGGCGCGGCGGTGCAACCCTATCCTTACGTCATCATCCGGCCCAACGTCGCAGCTGGTCGGCTCTCGTGGATTGAGCGTTGAATAGACTGCTTGTGCTGCTCCCCGCGCTCGCGATTCGTTCAGCCGGTGCAATCGTGAATGGAAAATGAGAACTCTTTCTAGTATATTTCCCGTTGTTATTCAATCAGCGACTTCATCATATCAGAGGGTTTGGGGGATTATGAAGAAATACGTTTTGTTCGGGTTGATCGCCGGGGTGACCATCTCTGTCCTTGCTGTTTATTTCAGGCGTAAGAGGCTCGCAGGGACAGAATTCTACGGCTTCTTTGACTCCTCTGCAGTTGCGGATGAGTTGTTTGGAGATGCCTTTGAAGAGCTGCCCGACAAACCATGAGTGTGTGTGCGAGTTCTTTGTGATTGTGTTTTCTTTCTACGTTGAACCTCTTACCCTCCCCTGGTTCATATCATCGTGAATTTCTCTCCGTGCGAAGCCGTTGGAAAGCAAGTTGACAGAGAATTGCAGCCGGCCCACGATCACCGCTCAGATGCAAAATTTGTGTCGTTCACCACGCGAGCGAAGTCCGTTGTTCCATAGATTTGCGAGGGAACAAGACCGCCTCGTCTAAGCAACCGCGCTCGGGACGCGCACAGGATTTCATTATCACTCACCGATGGGTCTATCAAGTTCAGAAGCACCAGCCGCATCATTGTTGAGTACGCTTGCGAAGGCACTTCAGGCTGAGAGCGATCAGCTCAAGAATGCGCGCCGTGAAATTACGCTGTTCAGCGGCGAGTATGTTGGCGCCTTCGCGGAGTACTACTACTATCGCTTTGAGATTCCTGAAGAACTGCCCCTCCGAGGTGTTGAGCGTGCCTCGTTCATGTTCAGCCAGCTTCAGCCGGTTACGATCGAAGGGAAGATCCTCGGACTTGACAATCAGTTTCTCACGGTTGCTCTTCCGATCAATTTTGGATCTGTGCTCCCTGAGATCAAATGTAGCTGGAACCACGAAGACCATCTCAAACCCATCATCAATGCGCTTGACGTTGCTGTCGATAATCATCCTGTCGTCTCCGCACTGTTTCATCCCGAAGAGCCCGCAAACGCTCATCCCGCGAACATCGAGCCGACTTTTTTGCCTACGACAACGCAGGAGCAACAGGACGCCATCAAGAAAATCCTCAACACGCGCGTTGCGTATGTTTGGGGTCCGATTCGTTCGGGAAAGACCCACCTCCTCGCGCTCACTGCATTGAACTACCTCAAGGCGGGCAAAAAGGTGCTCATGGTGGCCAAGACCAATGACCGCGTCGATCAGGCGGTGACGCAGACAATCTCGCTGAGTGCAGATCTCGGTGTCGACCTCAAGGCCATTGGAGCACGCGTAGGGCTGCCATCGAAGTTGGAAGCGGAGCGTTTGGGCTCATTATCGTTGGAGTATGAAGTTGGAGAACAGAAGGGTGAGAAGAAGAAGATGTTCGAAGAGCGCGTGGCGCTTCTGCAGAACTACTGGCGGACAAAAATCCACCAATCTCTTCACGAGGACTTCTATGGAAAGCTGAGTGAACTGCGCCAGCGAACAAACGAGAACAGGAAGCAGTTAGACAAAGTCAGCGATGAACTCAAGGGCCACAAGGAGACCATCAGCAGGGAGCAACACGCGTCGATGCTGGAAAAACTGAAGAAAGGCTTCAGCAAGGAAGAAATCGGCGCCGCGCAGAAGGGGCTCGCTGAAAAACAGGCCCAGCAGAAGCGACTGCAAGCGATGCAGCAGGCCCTTACTACCGAGTTGATGCGCATGGAAGCGCAGGCTCCCATTGATTCCAGTGAGCTCAAGGAGTACCAGTCTGCGGTGAAACGATTAGGGGAGTTGGGCGGGGTGAAGAAGGTGGCCGAGGAGGTCGAAGCGTTCATCGCGGTGGATGAACGTGCGCTCCTTTCCTCGAAGCGGTTTGTGGTGACCACCGCTGCAACTATCCTCTCCGATCCGCGTCTACGGAACAATCAATTTGACCTTGTCGTGGTTGACGATGCAGAGTCGGTGCCGCTGCCACATCTTGCCGCTCTTGCGCTACGGGCAACGGACAGGATGGTTGTGGCGGGCGATCCGTATCAGCTCGGCCCAAAATCGTACTCAAGCAGCGAGCTGGCGCAAACGTGGCTGCAGCGAGATATCTTCCTCCACATCGCTCGGACCGAGCACTTGCATCAGCTTGTCGAGTGGTCCCAGCGGAACGCCCAGTGGTGCATTTTCCTATCGTCTCACGTCCCAACAAGCGTGAAGCTTTCATCGTTTGTCGCTTCTGTTCCCCTTAACGATCAACTGAAGGTGAGCGCATCACCGGAAACCAAGGGGAAAATCTACTTTCTTGATACCGGCGAT
>JBBTCR010000631.1:0-3058 GCA_038043105.1 Bacteroidota bacterium | reverse complement strand
GGCTGAATTGGTATATTGGTGTGCCTCGTTGTAGAAATAGCCCGCCTTTTCGGGCTATTTTTTTTGGCGCACACACGATATGGTCGAAATCAAACAGAAATTGCAGGAAATCCTGGTCCCCTTGCTCGACCGGCACAACGCGTTTCTTGTTGATGTTGTTCTCCGTCACGACCGAGGGACGCGGCTCGTCCAGGTGTTGGTCGATACCGACCGCGGGGTAACAATTGAGGAGTGTGCTGAGATAAGCCGAAATCTTGGTCGAATGCTAGATGCTGAGGGGATATTCCGAAGCTCCTATCATCTTGAGGTCTCATCACCCGGCATTGACAAGCCGTTGCGGTATCTGAGACAGTATCACAAAAACATCGGAAGGCGCTTCAAGGTCACATACACGAAAGAGGGAGAACGGACGAGTTTCGTCGGGAAGCTCGAGGCCGTTTCAGAGAACGCGCTGACATTTGCTCTTGATAGCAGCGATGTCGTGACGGTGGACTTTTCACACATCATAGAATCGAAAGAAGAGCTGCCCTGGTAGGTTGTCTGAGAGGGTTTATTGTTCGGAGGATTCAATGAATCATGAAATTGTCGAATCATTTGCCCAGATGGTTCGCGAAAAGGGGATCGACAAAGACATTCTCGTCGGGATCGTCGAAGACATCTTTGGCATGATGGTCCGGAAGAAGTACGGTCCGACCGCGAAGTATGATGTTGTAGTGAACATGGACAAAGGTGACATCGAGATCTATCTGGAACGGGAGGTCGTGGAGACCGTTGTAGACCCTGTAGCTCAGGTCGACCTCAAGGAGGCTCGCCGCCATTCGGGTGAAGATATCGATATTGGGGAAGATTATGTCGAGATCGTTCCGCTCAACAGCTTTGGCCGTAGACTCGTCGTGAGTGCGAAACAGAATCTCAATCAACGTATTAAAGAGATCGAGCGGGAGGCTATCTACACTGAATACACGAACGCCCTGGGTGAGATCGTCGTCGGTGAGATTTATCAGATCCGGAAAGGGAAGGGCGAAATCCTGGTCATCCATAACCGCAACGAGTTGATCCTTCCGCGGAGCGAGCAAATCTACAAAGAGCGCTACAAAAAGGGAGACACGATTCGCGCCGTTGTGAAAGAAGTGCGGAAGGGGGCCGGCAACCCCGTCGTCATCATCTCCCGCACCGACCCTCAATTCCTCATGCGGCTGTTTGAAATTGAGATCCCGGAGATTTATGACGGGCTTATCGAAATCAAAGCGATTGCCCGCGAGCCGGGCGACCGGGCGAAGGTTTCGGTGCTCTCCCACGACGATCGCATCGATGCTGTCGGCGCGTGTGTCGGGATGAAGGGTGTGCGCATTCATGCGATTGTGCGTGAACTCAACAACGAGAATATCGACGTGATCAACTGGAGCGATGATCCGGTTGTCTTCATCACGCGATCGCTCTCGCCGGCGAAACTCAAAGAGATACAGATTGACAAAGACAGCAAGAAAGGCGCCGTGACAGTCGCGGCCGACCAGGTGGCGCTGGCAATTGGCAAAAATGGTCAGAACGTTCGATTGGCTTCGAAACTCACCGGGTATGACATTCAGCTCATCAAAGAAGGCGGCGAAGAAGAAGAGTATGACATGGATCTCTCGGAGTTCCACGAAGAACTCGGTGACGTTCTCTTCCATAAGTTCTTCGATGAGGGTTATGAGACCGTGCGGGATGTGATCGACACATCGGCGGAGGAGCTGGTCGGGACATTGGGTATTGAGCGTGTGAAGATCGACGAAATCGTTCAGTTGCTGAAGAAAGGACTTGAGGAAGCAGAGATCGAAGAAGCAGAAGAGGGTACTGCGACGCCAGCTGCGGCAAAGGTAGAGGTAGAGGTCGCGACCGAGGCAGAGACCCCCGCTGAAGAGGCGGGAGAGACAACGGAAACCGAGAGCACACAAGGCGATCAGGCTGCACCAAGTGAACTCTCCGAGGATGAGAAACAACAGCAATAAGTTGCTCCACATCAACTACGCCCATCTATATCGCTGAGGCTTGAATGCCAGAAACTGCAGCCAAAAAGATCAAGGTTTACAAACTGGCGACTGAACTCAACCTTTCGAGTGAAACGCTCATCGAGTTCCTGCACAAGAAAGGATTTGAGGTGAAGAGCCATATGTCGACTGTCACCGATGAAATGCTGACGACGATTATGGCCCACTTCAAGAAGGAGAAGGATGTTGCGGAGCGGCATCAGCGAAAGCTGCACGAATTCCGGACGGCCCGCAAAAAAGAGACACCGGAGAAGCCGGAGAAAAAGGCACCCATTGAAGAGATCGCTCCACGAGCTCCCGCTCCGACGATTGGTGCACCCGCGGAGGAAGTCGCTGTTGCTCCCCCTCCGCCTGAAGTTGGACCGCCTGCTACTCCGGTCATTGAACAAGCTCCATCTGAAGTCCCTGCGGCGGCTGAGCCTGAGGTTATTGAGCCTGCTGAGGTGACCCCAACACCCGCGCCAGTTGTCGCGAAGCAAGCACCTAGGAAACCGAAAAAGCTGTCGCCGCTTGAAGAAGCTCTTGCACGTCCTCGCATGGGCCTCACCATTAAAGGCAAAATCGACATCAAGCGACGGCCGGCTGTCGCACCGGCTGCAGCCGTGGAAACAGACGAGGACAAGAAGAAGAAAAAGAAAAAGAAGAAGAAGGTCCGTGAGGAGACGAAGAAGGGCGCAGGCCGCGTGACTGCGGTTGAGGACGAGGTTGAGCTCAAGAGCCGTAAGCGCAAGAAAATTCGCCACGCAGAAGTGAATGAGCAGGAAGTGGAGAAGGCGATACGCGAAACGCTGGCGGAAATGGTAGACGAAGGCGTCAGTGCTCGTGCGGCACTTCGCAAACGGAAGAAGCGCGAGCGCGAAGAGGAGGAGCAGCGGATGCAGGAGGAGCGGGAGAGGGAGAAAACCCGAGTACGCGTCACGGAGTTTGTCACTGTAGGTGAGCTGGCAAACCTTATGCGGGCGTCCGTTGCTGAGGTCATCCAGAAGTGCATGAGTCTCGGGATCATGGTGTCCATCAACCAGCGGCTCGAC
>JBBTCR010000630.1:0-2846 GCA_038043105.1 Bacteroidota bacterium | reverse complement strand
CGAAATCCTCCTGAATTCTGTTTACTGTTTACTGTTCACTATTCACTTTTGTGCCTTCTCATACACAACCTTTCCTCCCACGACCGTTATCTCCACCTGCACATGTTCGATTTTTACAGGATCAATTGAGAGAATATCATCGGACAGCACCACAAGGTCTGCAAGCTTGCCGACAGTGATCGAACCCTTGTCCTTCTCCTCGAACGAAGCATAGGCATTGTTGATCGTGTATGCCTCGATGGCTTCCGCAACGGAAATCTTCTGCTTGGGGAACCAGCCGTTCGGGTTTGCGCCGTCCGTTGTGCGGCGAGTGACGGCGGCGTAGATGCCGAGCAATGGATTCAAAGGAGCGACCGTCCAGTCACTCCCAAAACTCAGTTTCACCCCAGCGTCCAGGAACGAGCGGAAGGGATACGTCGTTTCGCATCGCTCGTGACCGATCCGTTTTTCCGCCCATCGCCCGTCGTCAATGGCATGATACGGTTGGACGGAAGCGATCACACCAAGCTTCGCATAGCGCCGAAAGTCTTTTGGATGGATATGCTGCGCATGCTCGATCCGGAATCTCCGATCCCACGCCGGATTCGCCCTCACGATCTTTTCGAACAGATCGAGCATCAGGCTATTGCCGCTATCTCCGATCGCGTGAATGGAGAGCTGCAGGCCAGCCTTGTCGGCTGCTGTCGCCCACTTCTCCAACCGACCGTCAATGACCACATCCATCGCCAACCCGCGCGTGCTCGGATCCGATGCGTATGGCTCGAAGAAGAGGGCGGTCGAAGACCCGAGGGACCCATCAGCGAATGCTTTCATCGAGCCGATACGGATCCACTCATCGCCGAACGGAATCTTGATCCCCGTTGCCGCGAGGTGTTCCCACTGAGCGAGCGGTAGCCTGCAATGAAAACGAGCAGTGAGCTCACCTTTCTCCTTCAGTGTTTGATAGATCCGGAGGTCAGCCGCCGACGAGACATCCTGAATGCTTGTAACACCGAACTTGCGTGCTTCCGCGAGCCCAAGCCGCGCTGCTTCGAGCATCTCCTGGTCAGTTGGGTCAGGGATGTGCTTGTACACCAAACTCATCGCTTCGTCTTTGAGCACCCCTGTAGGCTCGCCCGTCTTCGGATCTCTGACAATTGTCCCGCCTGGCGGATTGGGGGTATCCCTGGTAATGCCGGCAATTCGCAGGACATTGGAGTTCGCCAGAGCCATATGGCCATCGTACCGGTTCACAAACACAGGAGTGTTCACCGTGTACTTGTCGATCAATTCTTTCGTCGGGAGATTGCCCCCCGGCCAGTTGTCATGATCCCAGTCGCCACCTGTGATCCAGCGACCGGCATACTTCTCCGCCCGCTCTCTGATGAGTCTCGCGAACTCCACCTCATTCTTCGCGTAGCGGAGATCGACATTCTGCAGCTGGAATCCCCCGTTCAGGAAATGGGTGTGGTTGTCGATGAAGCCAGGAAGCATTCGCTTTCCTTTGACATCGATGACCTTCGTCTGTGGACCAACGTGTTTCTTCATCTCATCTGCTGTGCCGAGGGCGAGGATTCGTCCAACCAGCACTGCGACGGCGTCGGCCGTTGGTTTGTTTCCGTCGACAGTCCAAATTCTCGCATTGGTAAACACAACATCAGCAATCTGAGCGTGAACCATAGCAAATAGAATCATTATGAGACAAGAAAGGATGCGGAACGGCCGCATGGGGATATCTCCATCGAAGGAGTAAGAACAAGAGGGATGGCAGGGATTTCCTGCAAAACAAAATAGGCAAAGACGCATTGAAATTCAATGCATGCCAAGGCATGTGACGGGAGGGGTTGACTTTGGAAGCCGATCTGTCTAACTTGGGACAAATTCTCAACCGTTACCCCTCTCCACCTCAACGATCATCTATTAGTCGAGGCCAATATGAGATACTTTACGGGGAACAGTTTATTCGTGTGGCTCTCATTTGCCTGCCTGATTCTCCTTGCCGATGCCTCCGCACAGACCCGGCGGGCGAGGAGAGAGCCCTCCGTCCCAATTGTCGGTGCCAGTGCAGTCCAAAAGGACACCGTGGCAAAGCAACCGGTATCGAGCTTCGACGAGGTTGCAAGACGCGTTGACAGCCTTCAATTCATCGTCGTCTACAACGCGGAGATGCTTCGTAAGGATATTGACAAGAAGGTCATTTGGATCTACATCATGCTCGGGGTGACTATTCTTGCGAGCATGGTCATTTACGGCGCGTTCTCCGCGGCACAACGACAGCGGAAAGAGTTGGAAGAGAGGGTCTACAGTCAGCTCTCGGCTTCAGTCAGCCAACTGGAGAGCGAAATCAAGACCATCCAAGAGACCAAAAAACCGGCTAAATCTGCATCGAAGCCCCCAGCTCGACGGTCGAAGAGGTCGCGCTAGCTCGCTTCAGCGCACCGAACTCGATCTTCATATTACCACGAAGCCCCGCATCCATGCGGGGCTCTGCATTTTTCCTGCCGGGTCAGTTTCTCTTGCTCCTGTGCCTCACTTCGTTGATTCAAGCGCCGTGAGCTTCCGACGAGCGGCAGGTGCGAGTTCACCCGTGGGGAATTCCTTGAGAAGCGCTTCAAACATAGTCTTCGCCTGACGACCGTTTCCCAGCTGCTCATATGTTTGACCCAGCATGAAGAGCGCGTCAGCTTTCTTGTCTGAGCCTTTCCAGTCGATCACCTGTTTAAACGAAGAGGCGGCCCTCTCAAACCGGTTCAGGTTGAAGTGGCTGACACCGATCCATAAAAGGCAGTTGTCTTCCAGATCCCGGTCAATTCCGCGGCGCAAGAGTTCCTGAAAAGCTCCAATTGCACTCTGATATTTCCCGGACT
>JBBTCR010000629.1:0-2243 GCA_038043105.1 Bacteroidota bacterium | reverse complement strand
TGAACGCGGTAGGAAGTGGCTCCCGTTGAACTGCTCCAGCTTAGTGTGAGGCTCGCTGCAACTCCTGTCACTCCGTCTGCGGGCGAGTTGAGTGTGGGCGATAACGGTGGGCTCACTGCCGTTGCGAAACTCGCGGTTGACCAGCTACTTGTTCCCGACGAGATCCTGGATCTCACCTGCCAGTTGTATGTTGTGCCGCTCGAGAGCCCGCTAACAGCCATCGAGGATCCAGTGACATTTGAGTTAGCAACCGATCCACTAGAACCGGAAGCCTGCACATCATAAGATGTTGCTCCAGCAACAGCTTGCCAGCCAAGGGTTGCGCCATTTGTCGTTGTCCCAGCACTCAAGCCAATTGGTGCTGACGGTGGCGGCGGGGCAAGCGTTACAAATGCAGGTCCTGACACCCAGTTGCTGGACTTGTTGCCTTTGTTCGACATCACCTTCCAGCTGTACGTGGTGCTAGGTGACAAAGAGCTCACAACGAACGGAGTCGATGTGACGTCGGAGTAATAAAGATTTCCTGGTGAAACCTGAACGTCAAATTTGACTCCGGGATCTGCGCCGCTCCAACTCAGCGCCGCAGAACTAGATGTAACACTAGAAACTTGAAGATTTGCTGGTGGGTCTGGATTGCTACCTTGGGCGCGTACAGCATTCGCCTGAAGGGTAAGAAGCGCGAGTGAGATGGCAACAAGCTTCACACGCGAACTATGACGAGAGCGCATCACAGTGATGTTAGTCCCCAAAAAAAATAACATCTTCAGCGGCTGATCATTGCAGCCGCTAAATCGCGAAGGAAAGGCGGCAATGGATTTGAAAGAAACGGATAGATTCCGTCGCTGACGCAAAAGTCGCGCGAGAAGCCGTCGCCCGATAAGAGGTAAATGAACCAGCGCAAAGTAAAACTCACGACAACGAAAGTCAAGCAAAGTTTCCGCGCGATCGCGGAGACGTGTCGCACGTCAACGTACAACTCTCATTTCGAGGAAGTAACCATTTCATTTTGCAGAGGATTATCTCTCACGTGATGAAGTCAGTTAGCAGTGATCACCTCTAACTTACGTCACGGCGCACAGATCTGAGTGTAGTAGACCGGAAATTTGATGGTGTGCTGGAGACAACTCGGGGATTGCGATGATCACGAAAAGCACAGTCTGAAACCTCAGCCGCGACTCAACCTGCAGAGAGGATTAATGACTCCGCTGAACGATTGCAGCGCGCAGAGAGAGTGCGGCTTCGTGCGATGGGAGAAGTTTGAGTGACTCGTCGATGTACTGAAGGGCTCTCGCGAACTCGCGCTTGTTTGCGTGTGCACCGGCGAGACCATAGTAGATGTTCGCGCGAAAAGCAGAATCTGCATTTGAAGATACATTGAGAGCCGCAGTGAAGTGCTGGCGAGGTGTTCGGGAGTGAGACTCCCTCACAACCAGAGGATTGACAGGACTTGAGAGTGACTACTTCTTCTGTTTGGCCTGCCTGAGAGCTTGTTCGGCCCAGCCTGGAGGCAACTTGTATCCTATCCGTTGAGAGCCGATGTTCACGATGATGGAATCTTCAGTGATGGATTCGATGCGAGCGCTTTGGCGCACTGATTCATTTACCAACGGATCGAGATACAGTGTCATTTGTAGCACACCTTCCTTGCGCTCAACCAATGTCTGAATCGTAGTGATGCCATTCTGCTTCGCCCGCTGTAGTTGTGGAAGTGCTGAGAGCGGACGTTGCGTCACGATAAAGGGCTCAGGCTCCGCGGCTTGGATGGCCATTTGCGGTCGTTCATCCTTCGAGATCTTTTCATCCAATTTGCGAGCTCGGGTCTGCTCTGTCGGTTTAGCGCCTCGCGGGGCCAGCAAGTGGGGGGCAGATGGTTCCTTGAGCTCTTCCGTCAGGATAGCTCCTTCAATCCACACTGCGTTGGCTTCCGAAGTTGACTGATCAAGCACATATGCTTCTTTTTTTGCCTGGGCTCCCGCTGCAACCTGAAGATGTTCAGCTTGAACATCTTTTCCCTTTTCCTTCTCAATCGCGACGGGTGCTTTGCTCGGCTCTGCCACGACATCCCTTCGAGCTTCTTCACGTGGCGTCGTCGCTGCGCCAGTCGTTGTCGGAACAGACTTGCTGACCGCGCTCAATTCCTTTTGCTTCTGCACTGTCACCGCGGCTTCATCTTGCTCGGCTCGTTTCAGTTCTCCCGCCGGCTGGCTTCGTTCTTTGTCAACTTTTTCGGTTATAACAGCTTC
>JBBTCR010000628.1:0-5133 GCA_038043105.1 Bacteroidota bacterium | reverse complement strand
ACGCATCCCAAGGACATCCTGGAGAAGCATCCGATCAACAAATTCGGTTGCACGACATGTCACGGCGGACAAGGCTATGCAACAGAAATGCAGACTGCCCACGGATTCGTCGAGCATTGGCAGCAACCGCTGCTTGGGAAAGAGCTGGGGGAATTCTACGTCATGAGCGATAAGAAGGCCCTGACGCAAATGAACTGCAACATCTGCCATCGGTACGAGAAAGAAACGAAAGGGGCAACCTACATCAATCGCGCGAAACAGCTGGTGAATGAAAAAGGGTGTCGAGCGTGTCACGTGATCAATGGACGCGGCGGGACTGTTGGGCCGGACTTAACGTATGAGGGAGAAAAATCATCGGAGCAGTTCAACTATGAGCGTATCAAGGGGTTTGCCTCGCAGTTTAGCTGGCAAGTAGCACACTTGAAGAACCCAAAAGATCTCGTGGCTGAGACGGTCATGCCGAATTTTAACTTCGCCAGCGCGGATGCACAAGCGCTCGCAATGCTCGTGATGAGCTGGAAGAAGGCGATTCCTCCCACCCAGTATATTCCCGGCCACAACTTCAAGGATGTCCCGTCGAAGGAAGAGGTGGAGAAAGAGGAACGGATGCTGAAGGGACCCGGCTCGTTCTTTGTGAAGAAGAATTGCTTTGTGTGCCATTCCGTTTCAACGCTCGGCATCGACGCAGCGGCGCAAATCGGTCCCGATCTCGCTCTCGCCGTAGAAGATGTGCAGTCACGGTTTGGCAGGACGCTCGATGACTTTCTCGCTCGTCCGACAGGAACCATGGATGTCGTTCTCTCAACGATGATTACGCTGACTCCCGAAGAGCGCAAGGAAGCAATCGAAAAACTCCGATTTGCGTACGAACTCAAGAAACAGGAACAAAAGAAGTCTGGGAAGAAATAGAAGATCGATAGGTGGAAGTGAAAGGCTTATTCACGGATACACTATTCATATCAACTCCGAAGATATAATTCGGAAAAAGCTCACTATTAACAGGAGGAACTGCCATGAGGTACACACTTGCTTTGATTGTTGGCGTCGGTCTTATTCTTGCCCTCGCAGGCTGCGGCGGCGAGAAGAAGGGACGGATGGCAGCACGATCCGATATACAAGAAGCAGCGCAAAAAACGTACGTAGCTCCCGGTGACCTGGATGATTTCTACGTCTTCAAGTCGGGCGGCCACTCAGGCCAGGTATACATTTATGGGATACCTTCGATGAGACATATCGCAACGATTCCGGTGTTTACACCATACCCGGCCACAGGTTATGGATTTGACAAGGAATCGAAGGACATGCTGGGTGGATATAGCTGGGGAGACGCACATCATCCATCACTCAGTGAGACTGACGGCGATTATGACGGTCGCTGGCTCTTCATATCCGACAATGCAAACAACCGGATGGCGCGCATAGACCTGCGCGATTTCAAGACGAAGGAGATTTTTGGACCCATCCCAAACGTTTCCGGAAATCACTGCTCATCGTTCGTGACAGAAAACACGGAGTATGTGCTGGCGGGATCACGGTTTTCGATTCCACTTCCTCGAGGAACTTATGAGAAAATCGAGGACTACGCCACGAAGTTTAAAGGCGTTGTCGCCGGTATCGCCGTCGACCAAAAGAGCGGCAAAATGTCTGTCGGTTGGGAAATCCTGATGCCTCCGTTCAACTATGATCTTGGCGACGCAGGAAAAGGTCCGAGCGCGGAGTGGGGATTTTGGACTTGCTATAACTCGGAACGAGCGACAGGAAAATTAGAGGTAACCGCCTCACAGAAGGATCGCGACTACGTCGTGGCGGCGAACTGGAGAGCTGCAGAAAAGGCGATCAAAGACGGGAAGTTCAAGATGATTGGCGGCGTGAAGGTAATCGATCCTAAGGATGTACCGGGTGTCGTTTATCTTCTCCCTGCGGCAAAGTCACCGAACGGTGTAGACGTTAGTCCGGACGGTAAGTACATTATCGCGAGTGGAAAGCTCCAGAGCATCACGACCGTATTCAACATTGAGAAGATTAAGACTGCAATCGAGAAGAAGGATTTCACCGGGAACGAGGATGGCATTCCAGTTCTGAATTACGATGCCGTGAAGGATGCAGAGGTGAATGTCGGATTGGGTCCTCTTCATACCCAGTTTGATGATAAGGGGTACGCGTATACCTCCCTCTACGTTGAAAGCGCAATAGCCAAATGGAAGCTTGGCACGTGGGAGGTTGTGGATAAGATTCAGGTCTCGTATAACATCGGCCACCTGGCAGCCGCTGAAGGAGATACGAAACATCCAGCCGGACAATACTTGGTGGCCCTGAACAAGCTTTCTCACGGACGGCATCTCAGTGTCGGCCCTTCGCAGCCCGAGTCATCACAGCTCATCGATATCGGTGGTGAAAAAATGTCGCTCCTGTACGACGCATTCACCGAACCGGAGCCGCACTACGCGCAAATCATCAAAGCAGACAAACTCCATCCGATCGAGGTGTATTCCAAAGAAGAGAACAAGCATCCAAAAGCTATTTGGGACCTCAAGGACGCCAAGATCGTGCGCAATGGGAAGAATGTGGAAGTCTATATGATTGCGGTGCGTTCGAGTTTTGAGCCTTGGAAGATTGAAGTGAACAAAGGGGACAGAGTCACAATCTATCTAACGAACATCGAACAGACGACGGACGAGCTCCACGGTTTTGGGCTCAACGACTACAATATCAACGTTGTGGCTGATCCGGGAGAAACCAAGACAATCGAATTCGTTGCAGACAAGCAAGGTGTCTACCCCTTCTACTGCACAAATTTCTGCTCCGCGCTGCACCAAGAGATGCAGGGCTATTTGCTTGTCAGGCCGTGATACGGCACTTCTCGCTCCGCTCGCTCCTCCTCGCGGCGAGCAGGGCGACCGGGGGGGGAATGGAAGGGAAGAACGATCTTGAATGCGAGGTGAAAGGATGTCGCGATATGCAACGTTACTTGGATCAAGCAACATCGTACTTTGAAATGTCAATCGACCTGCGGGGCCGCGTTCTGATCCTTGTCGCAGGGCTCCTGCTTGTGCCGACGTATTTCTTCCCGCTCTGGAATATGACACTCTATTCCAATCAGTTTCCCGACGGGCTTGTCCTCAACATCTATTCGTACAAGCTCGAAGGCGGCAAATCTGAGTACAGGGACGATCTCAAGGAGATTAACGCGCTGAACCATTACATCGGCATGCGCCCGTTAAAGGAGGACGACTTCACCGAGTTTAAATGGATTCCCTTTGTCATCGGGGGCGTCATCCTCTTGGCTTTGCGCACAATCGTTTTCGGGAAATTGTCGAAGCTCGTTGACCTCTTTGTTCTCTTCACGTACTTCGGCCTCTTCTCTCTGTGGAGTTTCTATCACAATCTCTACCTGTACGGACACGAGCTTGATGCGACAGCGGCGATCAAGATACCTCCATTTACGCCACCTGTGTTTGGCCACAAGACGATGGCGAACTTCGAAGTCTACAGTTTTCCGGACGTCGGCTCATATCTGATGGCAGCAGTACCGTTCTTGTTTCTCGTGGCGATGTGGCTGTCGAGAAAAACGTGGCGAAAAGAGCACCAGGGTGGATGAAGCAAACCAACCATGAAGATTTCTAGACCTATCTTTCCGAGAGAACACGGCGCTTGGGCAGTACTGTTCATTCCGATGATTATCGGCATAGCGGCTGCGGAGCAGTTCAATCTCATGGTTGTGTTCCTTGCTCTATCGGTGCTTGCCGTCTTCTTGAGCTATGTCCCCGTGCAAGCTATCATTCGGAGATATCTCGGTTCTGCGTGGGCGGAGGATGAGCTCCAGTCAGCGTGGTTTTGGGCAATTGCCTATCTTCTCGCCGGTGCGCTATTCATTCTTCCTGTTTTGGCAACGTGCTTGTGGCTCTTGCTGCCGATCGGGATCGTCGGCTCGCTGTGCTTCCTTGGCAATTTCCTACTTACCCTTCGTCATCCGAAGACGATTGCCAGTGACCTCGCAGCAGTCGCGGGTCTGACGCTGAGCGCACCAAGCGCTTATTACGTTGCCACCGGAACGCTCAGTCCGCCTGCGGTGAGTCTCTGGGTGCTCAATTTCCTATTTTTCGGGAGCGGTGTCTTCTACGTTCATATGAAAATCCGAGCGAGAGGCTTGAAGAAGCCGAGATTCTCCTGGATGGAGAAACTCACGCTAGGACGGCTGAATCTGATCTACCACGTGATCGTCGTGACAATCGTAGTCGTGATGACACTCCGACATTTCACAACTCAGCTTGCTTTAATTGCGTTCATCCCGATGATTCTCCACGCCGTGATTGGCACCGCGAAACTGTCGAGCGACGTGCGTTTTAAGAATCTTGGGTTTCTGCTTCTTGCACAATCCGCTGTCTTTGCCATGTTGTTGAGCGCACTCTTCCTGTCGCAGCCATGAAACGGTACTTGATCATAGTATTCAGTATTTTCTTGCTCCTGCAGTGGTCGACGCGAGGGCTGGCTCAGACTTCATTTCTCTCATCGGCAACCTCCACTGTCCAATCTCTCGTTGACCGCGCCAGGGTCGGTGACACGATTCGTATCGAGCCGGGCTTGTACGAGGGAAACGTCGTCATCGCAAAAAGAATCTCGCTGATTGGGATCGGGATGCCTGTGCTGCGAGGTGAGGGGAAGGGGAGCTGTGTGACAATCGTCGCGGACTCTTGCGTTGTTAGGGGCTTTGTCGTTGAGCACTGTGGTCGTATGTTGGTGAACGAGGACGCGGGCATTCTCGTCAAGTCAAATCATAACACCATCTGGGGAAATGAGTTACGGGATATCCTGTTTGGGATCTACTTGTTCCAAGCGGACTCAAATCTTATCGCGCACAACAGGATTGTCGGGCGCCGAGAACTGGAGCTGGGAGAACGCGGCAGCGGAATTCATGTGTGGAATTCTCACGCCAACAAGCTCGTCGGCAACACGATATCCGACGCCAGAGACGGCTTCTACATCCAAAATGCACATCGGACGCTCGTCGAGAGTAATGACGTGTTCAATCTGCGCTACGGGCTGCACTACATGTATGCCGATTCCAACGTCTTCCTCGGGAACAAGTTCCACGACAACGTCGCCGGAGCCGCGGTGATGTATTCGACCGGAATT
>JBBTCR010000627.1:0-1411 GCA_038043105.1 Bacteroidota bacterium | reverse complement strand
CCCACCTTTTGCGTTTGGGCACACTCCGTAGTCTTCACTCGGTGAGCATTGAGTGAAACTGGTGTGGCGTTGTGTTGGATCAAGCGGGTTGCAGTCATTTCACAGTCTGTTTCCTCCCCGAATGGTCTTCAGTTGGTTGCCGGAACGGCAACTGCATTGCATTTGAACAACCGCAAATCCAAACGATGAATTCGCTCCAGCCAGTAACGGATTTTTGCGCGGAGGGCGCGGTCCTGCACGCCCAAACGCAGCGTTGGCCGTCTTCCTCCGCTGCCGTAAATGGCAGGAATCGCCAGCACCTTCAATCGCAGTGTTTTGAGCCGCGCTACTCCCTCCTCGGCAGTCTTCAAGACGCAGCGGTTGAGATGGTGCACCAAGTTGTAACAGACCATGCCAATGAACAGCATGGCCGCCTCCGTGCCCCAGAAACTGTGCACATTGAACTCGTGCCAGCCGTAACCCTCCTTCAGTTCCTTGATGCAATTCTCTTCGTTCGCCCTTGGCCGGTATGTCCGCCAGATTTCTTCCGGCGGCAATTCCGGCTCGTTGGTCACCAACACGCTGTAGCGATACTCCCTATGTTCCTCCAACTCCCGGAACAACATCGGCTGTTTACCGGTGGCCTTGGGTCGTGTCGGAACATGTTGGCGGATCATAATCAAACGCCGCGCTTTCTTCCAACTGCTCAACGCTATCGTCGCTTCAGCAACCTCCAATCCCGCATCCAACTGGTGCCAGGCGCGGATGCCTTGGATCGCCTGCTGCACGTAAGCAGTCAACCGCAACGCAATGACATAACGCTGGTTTTCCCTTTCCAGATGCTCCAAAAACGCTTCTTCACTCAACCCGCTGTCGGCCAGAATCCAGCGGATCAGTAATCCCTTTGGCAATCCCAGCCGAGTCTGGTCGTAGAATGCGATCAGTTGATGAGCGCTGTGTGTGTCGCCCCGCCGATTCCACAGGTTCACCACATACCCGCTGCCCAAACCAGCCTTCAGCGGATGATGACTCGGCCGACCAGGCTTCTTCGGGTTGTATCCCTTTCGTGCTCCCTCCTGTTCGCCGTATCGCTCGCACACCGTGCTGTCGAATATCAGATTGTCTTCCTTTATCTTCTCCGCCTCGATCAACTCCGTTGTCAGTCCAACCCCCGCGGTACGCAGTTCTTCGTTGTCCCGCTGCCGGAACTTTCCGAAGAACCGAGTTAGAACACTTGTCGCCTGCGGCAGCCACTTTACTCCAAAGCATGCCTTCAGACCTTCCATCCCGTGACTCCACCACGTCACGTGACTGAACCGCGTCCCTCCAGTCAGGCTCGTCAACAATAACGCCAGAACCTTCTCGTAGACCCCCTTTGCGTTCGTCGATTTCTCCTCGATCGGCACATGGGCCTCAACCCATTCCCGAAACC
>JBBTCR010000626.1:0-1338 GCA_038043105.1 Bacteroidota bacterium | reverse complement strand
CTTTCTTCTCATTGGCTGCAGCGGCTCCGTGCAATTGACGAGCCAATGGAGCGATCAGGGGGTCACCGTTGACGGAGTGGCCTTAGAGTGGCTTGATGCCGCGATGTATACTAAGGGGTTGGATGCCTCTCTCGGCGTTAAGAACGACCGCGACTTCCTCTATGTCTGTCTCACCACATCGAGCCGTCAGATCCAGATGCAGATGCTTTTGCTCGGCTGCACTGTTTGGTTCGATCCCCAAGGCGGCAAAGACAAAACCTTCGGTATCCATTTCCCGATCGGGGGAATGTCACCGGGGCGACGATTCCCGACGCGCGATAACCCAGAGGAATTCCGACGGTTCCTGGAGATTGCACAGCGTGAGCTCGAGATACTCGGTCCGGAGAAAGACCAGCGTCAGCGGTTTCAGGACAGACTAGCGAAGGGAGTTGATGTTCATCTCGGATTTGCTGACGGAATGCTCACTTATGAGCTGAAAGTCCCACTGAGAAAAAGCGGTGACCATCCTTGTGCAATCAGCGCGGATACCGTGCCGACAGTCAGCGTTGGCTTTGAGACAGGAGAATTGACAGACGAAGCCAGAAGTCGAGTTGCCGCTCCCGAACGGGCAATAAGCAGCACTCCGAGGGGAAGATCGGGCGGGAGATCGACGCCGGGCGGCACCCCGTCGATTGGAGGAGCCAATCAACTGGAGCCTCTCAAGTTGTGGGCAACAGTGCAGTTAGCAGGAGGCACCGCCCCGGTCGCGAAGTGAGGGCGAGCTTTCAGCGTCATAATTTCCCATCGCCTTTAAACCCGGTGGCCGCTTCGTTGTCTACCACCAAAGATCAGGATTGTGTTATCCTAACTCATCAATTCACTTTTCATTAACTGTGGAGCTTTTCATATGACGAAACGAACAGGCACGAGATTGCGGTTCACGATACTTGCCGCCGGTCTTCTCCTTACACTCGGCCTTCAGCAAGCTGCTCAAGCCCAGGGGATGAGGATGTCGCCAGAGCAGAGAGCACAAGCACTGAAAGATAGTCTTTCCCTCACGGCGGAGCAGACCACGAAAATCACGAAGATCTTCGAAGCTCAGCAAAAAGAAATGATGGAGAAAATGGGGGAGCTGCAGGGCGATCGGGATGCGATGAGGCAGGCGTTTCAAGAGATGACGGCGAAGACTGACAAGCAGATCGAAGCATTGCTGTCCAAAGAGCAGCTCAAAAAATATGAGGGGCTCAAGAAGCAGCGCCAGCAGATGCGACAGCGGATGATGCAGCAGCGTCAAGGAAGCTGAAATGAGAGAGGTGCTTGGTCACTTGAAGTTCCGCAGCAGGGAAAATCCTGCCGTGT
>JBBTCR010000625.1:0-3664 GCA_038043105.1 Bacteroidota bacterium | reverse complement strand
CCTTTGCCGCTTTACGGCATCCCGTACAACGGGACAGGTCGGGGACACCAAAAAGACCCAACAAAAACGGAAGAAGGGCTTCAGCCCTTTCTCAAAAGGCGGTCAACTTGAGTAATTAATCATCCAGAAAGCACAATCCGAATGGAGAATGATCGCGGCGAGATCTTTCAGCAACTTAGAAAGATCCTAAAGAAATACGAACCACCCTTCGTCGCCAAAAGCGATTACGATTCGCGCTATGACTTGTGGTCAATCAAGGATATTGAAATAGCGGGCAGGAAAAGGAAAGAAGTGTTTTTTGCCGGCTTGATCATTCAAAGCAACTACGTCGGTTTCTATTACATGCCGGCCTATACGCATGCTGAGATAAAGAAGATATTCAAGAAGGAATTACTGTCGACGCTCAAGGGGAAGTCTTGTTTCCACATTAAGAAGCTGGATAAAACACTGGTGGCACAGATCCGGGAAGCTCTTGAATCTGGATACAAGCTCTACAAAAAGAATGGATGGGTATGACCAACTGCCACGTCACAGCGCGTGAGACTTTTCAAGCATAAGCTCAGGAGAACAGTGATCAAGAAATACATCATCGCCTGGTTTGGTCTGCCGTTCGTTGGCATCTTTAATGGTACCACCCGTAATCTTACATATCAGAAAATTGTCGGTGAACAACCTGCGCATCGGATTTCCCCTCTGAGCGCCATCGTCTTGATCGCTCTGTACGTGTGGCTCATCAGCCGTCGCTGGAAATCTCGGTCTGCTGGAGCGCTTGAGCATAAGGAACAACCATAATGCCATTGCGGATCACCGGAAAAGCTCTGTTGCCCATTTTGCTCATTCTTGCAGCGTTAGCCGGCAGCTGCAATAAAAGCGACGATGGAGGAACACCTCCGCCAACTACTGCCATCGAGACCTATGATGTCGATGCGCTCGGCATCCCCAGATTCATCAGTGTCGATTACATTGAGCTCGCGAAAATCGGCCGCATCTCAAAGTTCCGCTCAAGCGAAGGGCACAGCTACACGGATGGTTTTGAGCTGTGCAGGAGCATGAAGCATTACTTCGAGCCGAAAGCGACCATTGACTGGTCTGGTGTGAAGATCATGTCGCCGGTCAAAGGCACGGTGTCGCGCGTGTTCGAGGAGTGGGCCGGCACACAAGTTCACATACGGTCAGACCAATATCCGGCTTTCATCTTGATCATCTTCCACATCAAGCTGCCTGCTCCCTCGAAGGTCGGAGATCAAATTACACTTGGACAGGAGCTCGGGATGCACGTCGGTGGCCAGACCATGTCCGACATCGCTGTGGAAGTCAATACACCAAAGGGGCGGAGATTGATATCCTACCTCGATGTCCTGACGGACGCTCTCTTTCAGTCTTATCAGGCTCGCGGCCTGACGTCGCGCAACACAGCGATCATCACCAAAGAAGCACGTGATGCCGAGCCGCTTACATGCTCCGGAGAAGTGTTCGTCACACGAGGTACGTTAGAAAACTGGGTGATTCTCAACTGACTGTCATTAGAAAGATGTCCGACTTCTGGCGTGGAACTTGCACAAGTGGAAGTCGGACATCTACTCGCGAAAGCACCTGCAGCATGGTCACCGGAAAGACAATATTGATTGCTGTTGATCGCTTCATCGGGAGACTGTTTTTGATTTTTGCAGCACTCTTTGTTGGTGTGGCAATCCTAGCGCTTCCGCCGGTGGGTTTCTTCTCTGCGCTGCCGATTCTGTTGTTTCTGGCAGCATTGTTCCTGGGGATAATCGGGGGTCTTTTCTTCATTGCAGTGAAAGGTTTGAGACAACACGCCCCGTGGCAATGGCCAGCCCAGGTTGCTCCGATTCTTGTTATTGTGTGCATCATACTGCTGCTCTTGATTTCATAGCGAGTGACCATATACGTCGTATGCAACGCGTCCGCCGACCTGAATCAAATCGCCTTGATCTGCGGCTGGAAGCGGGCGAGAAGGCGTTTGAACATTATTGAAAATTTGGGAGAATTTAGCTTTATTTAGATCAAAGGAGTTTGTGTTATGACAGAGCCTCGAAAAGTATTCGACATCGCTTCACCCGAAGTGCCAGCCGCAGGTCCCGCCCGAACGCAAGAGGCGGGTGGGCGCGTCCCGCCCCAAGCGATGGACGTGGAGATGGCGGTGCTCGGCGCGATGCTCCTGGAAAAAGGAGCTATTGCCAAAGCGATTGAGATCCTCGACGATTCATCATTCTACAAGCCCGCACACCAGCGCATCTTCGTGGCTATGCTGGCCCTCTTCGAGCGCAGCGAGCCCGTCGACCTGATTACGCTCATCGAAGAGCTGCGTCGTAGGGGTGAATTGGAGAAGGTTGGTGGTGAATACTACCTGACCGAGCTTACCGCGAGAGTAACGACCGCTGCCAATATGGAGTATCACGCGCACATCGTCCTCGAGAAAGCATTGATGCGCCAGTTGATCTCCGCGTCCTCTGAGATGGCCAGCCGAGCATATCAGGAAACCGAAGACGCCCTTGACCTTCTCGACGAAGCTGAGCAGAAGATCTTCCAGATCTCCGAGCAGCGCATGAAGAAGAACTTCGTCTCGATGAACACTGCCGTGCACAGCACCATGGAGCTTCTCGAGAGCATCCATGGCAAGCATAGCGGTGTGACGGGCGTGCCCTCTGGTTTCACGGAGCTCGACAACTACACGGGGGGATTTCAGAAATCCGATCTTATCGTTGTTGCGGGCAGGCCGAGTCAGGGAAAGACGGCGCTTATCCTCACGATCGCCCGGAACGCGTCCATCCTCCATGATATTCCCGTCGGCTTCTTCAGCCTGGAAATGTCCAGCCAGCAGCTCGTGCTGCGCTTGATCTGCGCGGAGGCACGCGTTGACATTCACAGCGTCCGTACCGGCCGGTTACCGGAAGATGAATGGCGAAAACTGAGCACCAGCGTTGGAAAATTGTACAAAGCAAAGATCTTCATCGACGACACCCCGGCGCTCACAGCGCTGGAGATCCGCGCAAAAGCGCGACGCTTAAAGGTCGAGCACAATGTCGGTATGATCGTCGTTGACTATCTCCAGCTTATGCAGGGTCCAAAGAACGTGCAGAGCCGCGAGCAGGAGATCTCTATGATCTCGCGCTCCCTCAAGGCCCTCGCGAAAGAATTGAACATCCCGGTGGTTGCCCTCTCGCAGTTGAACCGGGCTGTCGAGCTGCGCGGCGATAAGCGCCCCGTGTTGGCCGATCTGCGGGAATCCGGCGCCATCGAGCAGGACGCGGACGTTGTTCTGTTTGTTCATCGGCCGGAGATCTACGGGATCGACATTGACCCCGAGACGAAAGAGCCGACCGAAGGTCTGGCTGAGTTGATCGTCGGTAAGCAACGCAATGGTCCCACGGGATCAGCTCGCCTCGCGTTCGTCAAGCAGTATGCACGATTTGAAAACCTCACGCGGTTCCGTGAGGCTGCCTTCCTGCCGCCTGAGCCAACCGATGAAACGCCTTTCTAATGCCCTAGCGTGCGCGTCGCGGCTGATCCCGTGGCGCGCGCTGCTCTGGTCTACCCTCATCGTTGCTGCGGTCAGTATCACCCCTGTGAACCTCAATGCACAGGATCGAGGTTGGTCGCTGACCGGTTCCGTCGGGTATGCGCTGCTGAGCCTCGACAGAGTGGA
>JBBTCR010000624.1:0-7086 GCA_038043105.1 Bacteroidota bacterium | reverse complement strand
ACTCTGATGCAATCCAGACGGGACGATAACTTGAGCGGAGTCTTTGCACAGGTGGAATACAAGGTATCGGATGCACTCAAAGGTATCGTTGCCGCCCGCTGGGATCGAAGCTCATTGGTCCCGAGCCAGTTCTCACCGAAAGCGGCCATTGTGTGGTCCCCCATCGCTGAACACACGCTCCGGGCAACATTCAACCAAGCCTTTCAATCACCGAACTACTCGGAGCTGTACCTCTTCATCAAGCACCCAACAAGTGCGCTCGCATATATCGGAAACGAGAAGCTTGAGACGGAAAAGATTACTGGGTACGAACTCGGCTATAAGGGGGTATTTCAGAAGACGTTGTTCCTTACGGTCGATGCCTACTTCAACCAGCTCAAAGACTTCGTGACCGATTTGGGTCCGGGATTGAATCCCAAATATCCCTTCCCTGTGATTCTGCCGGGCGAGGCGGCACCAAGAACCATTTGGTCGTACACCAATGCCGGAAAGGTTAACGAGGCTGGGTATGACATTGCCGTGAACTACTACTTGTCCGACTCCTGGCTCATTGATGCAAATTTCACGTATTTTTCCTTCGAGGTTGTGGAACGACATCCGAACGATGTTCTCCTTCCGAATTCACCCAAATACCGTATCAATGGAGGCATTACCTACACGCACCCGAATGGACACGACGTTGGGATCAAGGTCAAGTATGTTCCGACCTTTCCGTGGGCAGCAGGCATCTATCGGGGTGACATACCCGCCTACACCCTCGTGAACCTGTCGGGCCGCTACAGATTCTCCAACAGTCTTTCGTTTAGTTTGAACGTGTCAAATCTGTTGGATCGGGAGCATTATCAGATTTTCGGGGGATCCTTGATCAGCCGGCGAGCTTTGCTCACCGCGTCAATGTCGTTCTGACAGAGTCCTCGCTCGAAGTCGATACGCTATAGAGTTTCGGATACACGTTTCGCTGCCGAAAAAAATCCCATCTCAAGCGAGATGGGATTTTTGTTTTTCTGAAGGGGGATGGAACCTGGGAACCTATCGCAGCAGTTTCAAATGAACCACTAACTCGACCACCGTCCCATCGTCCGTGATTTGGAAGATCACCTCGTCCATCAACGAGCGCATGAGAAAAATGCCGCGCCCGCTCGTTTTGAGCAAGTTCTTCTCTTCGAGCGGATCGGGGATCTGATCGAGCTTGAAGCCCCTCCCCTCATCTTTCACCCGCACGATCAAAGAGTCTTTTTCCAGGACAACCACGACGTGAACATTCTTCCGCGGGTCAGACTTGTTGCCGTGCAGGATGCCATTGTTCACCGCTTCCGTGCTCGCCACCAGCAGCCGATAGAACGTGCCGTCATCAAGCTTGGCGACCTCGCTCACCTTCTTCAAGAACGGCTCGATCTTTCTGACCTCTTGCGGATCACTCTTGCACTCAAGATGAAACGCCTGCGCGTGCAGTGCTGGCCGAGGATGCGTCGTGCCGACACGAGATCGCTTGCGGACGGTCTTTTTCATTACAGTGCGAGACTCACTCTGACAGAGAGATTTGGAACAGTTCGAATCACTTGCCCATCCTGCGTTTGAGTTTCCCGCCATCCTTCGAGCGTCACGCGCTGCATGTTCACCCCCTCCCACTCGAACGCAACAGTTGGTCCGGATGTCTGCAGGCGGCGTTCGAGAATCTTTGCTGAACCCTGATAGCGATAGCGGTTCTGGCTGAACAACCGGTATCCGATGCCCATACGAATTGAGGAAGTTGCAGTGAACACGAGGCGAGGCCAGTACGATTGCTCAACGAAGTAGTTCTGCGGTCGCTCCCGAAATTCCTTCCAGAGGAGAATACCTCGCTCGTAAACTCTGATCCCACCTACGAAATTGAAGTGCAAAAGTTGTGAAAGCTGGACGGACGTTGAATCAAGCCACGAAGCTTGCCGAAACGAGAAGCTCTTCGTGGAAGAAATTTGCTCCTCAAAATCGAAGACTGTATAATTTGCCAACACCTCTGCCTGGTTCATTGAGCGGAACCATGTCGCCGGCGCATACACCACAGTCGGGGAAAACCGAATGATCCGATTCCAGGTATTGTTTGCGCTCTGCAGCGCTTTCAGATAGACAAGGTGGCTGAGGGTCACATCACCGGCAACGGAGAGCGTCAGGTAATCACTGAACTGGTGAGTCTCCTGGACTCCTACGGTAATGAGGAGCTCATCCCGGTCGTCAACGTTCAGTGTATCCGGCGTATCGTAGCGTAAGATAGTTGCTGATCCTGCAAAGTTCAATTGATCTTTTTGCGACATCTGCACACGTGCTTGAGAAGACAGCGTTGTGCGTTGTGCAATGTTCTCCAGTCGCCGCTCCGACCGCTGCTGCCTCTCGAACACGGACTGAGCGACTCCTTCCTCTTCCCTGACGCTGTGTCGTTCCTCCCGCTCCCGGTAGAAGAGACTCACATCGAGATCAACCCAATCCGCCAATCGGTAGAACGATGAGAACTCGCCGTAGAGATGAAGCTCCTGAATTCGCGTGTCCAGAAGCAGGCCCGTAGCACTGGAAAGGATTTTATACTTCAGACCCCGATCAATGAGGCGATTGGCCACCCCTCCCTGCAGCGCGATGCGTAACTTCTCCGAAGGCTCATACGCAAGCGAATCAGACACCTCAAACGATTCCATATCCCGCCGGAAGATGTTGCTCTTGGTCTGGAACACGCGTTGAACCTCTGCATCCGCTCCCGTATAGAACTCTCTTCGCTGTCTTTCATACGAAATGCTTATCGTGTTCCGCGCTTCGTTCCCGAATTCCCTTCTCACAACCACATCCAGATGGCCAGCTCCGGGTCGGCGCCGCGAAAGAAGAACCTGTCCCCATCGGGACCTAAACGATCCTATAAACTCTTCCAGCCTTATCTCTCTCCCCGCCATTTCCGCCATGTAGGAAAAGCCTTCATCTTGCTCTTCCTGCTGCGAATCGAACTCGTAGCCGCCGAGCGCCCCGAACTGCAGGTTGGTCGATGGGGTGAATCGGAATCCCACAAGGCCCTGATGTTGAGCGAGCTTGGTCAGATCGATCGCGCGATTGTCGGAGAGGACGGAGGCGACTTGCTGCGCCCGTACCCTCCACCGTTCTCCCACCGCAGTGCTGATATCCAGCGTATCCATATACTCGTCCTGGATCGATCGCTGCTCGGTGCGGATCAGTCTCGAACGGACGCCTTGGCGAAAATTAACAGCGACGCCTCCGACGCCTTGTGCGAAGAAGATATTGCCACTCCAGGTAAACGTGTTCAGCACACGATCGAAGCTGAGTGAAGAAGCCCTGAGGCTATCCAGACCTCGCACGAGTGGTTGTCGAATCGCCTCCTGCGAGTGAGAGGTCGTCACCATCACAACATACGCACAGACGATTCCAAGAGTACTGCAACAGCATCGAGCGGTCTTGCCCGACAATGCAGCAGCCCGAGGTTCACCATCCTTGGATCGGATTACAACCATAGCCGTTCGTGGAAGAGCTTGAAGAATCGGTCCCTGTCAATTCTCAGCGCCACCTCAACAGAAGGCATTCCGGGGCGAGTCTTCTTCCTGAAATCCGCCACCGACATTCCGCGGGTGAGGGTTCCTCTCGTCTCAACGTCAACATGTGCATTCTTGGTCTGAACGATACTGCGGTCAATTGCTACCGCGACAGCTACGGGATCGTGAAGATAGCCGCCGAAGAAGCCTTCAGTCTTCCTGTGGCGCTGCATATACGTGCGTGTGAATTGCAGGACCATGGAAGCCAGAGCGCTAGCCCGGCGCTTGGCTCGGTATTCGAGCTCTCTCCGCATCAGCACAATCTGTTGCGTGACGTCGAGAGGGATGAGGGTGATGGGGAGTCCAGATTGCAGGAGAATGTGAGCTGCTTCCGGGTCTACAAAATAATTGAATTCGGCCACAGGGCTCGTGTTCCCAGGCACATGGAATGCTCCCCCCATGGAGATAATGCGCCCGACTTTTCGCAGCGCCTCCGGATTCTTCCGCCAAGCCGTTGCAAGGTTGGTTAACGGACCGATGGCAACGATCGTGAGCCTGCCGGCATATTTCCGGCAACACTGGATGATGACATCAGCGGCGTGGAGGGAGGTCTTGGTCATCGTGGATGGAGCGCGCAACGTGTTGTTGCCCAATCCGTCTGTGCCGTGCACTTCAGGGGCAGTCACAAGAGGGCGACGCAGAGGTTTGCTTGCCCCCTGGGCGACGATCGGCGGTTTGGCGGGATGAAGGAAATGGAGAATCCTGAGCGCGTTCTTCGTGCACTTACGTACTTCAACGTTGCCTGCGACAGTGGTGATCGCTTTGACCGAGAGCTCGGGGGACTGGAGCGCGAAGATCAACGCGAGTGCATCATCCACGCCGGGGTCTGTGTCAATGAGTATAGGTCTGGCCATTAGAGTATCAGAGTCAAGTTGCTGTGTGGTGCCCTATGCTGTGACAATGTCTCTCCAAGAGAATCGCGGAGAAAACCCAAAGACATCGTGGGCCTTTTTATAGCTGATGAACGAAGCCGTACCGGAAAAATTAGACGCGATTCTTTTTGTTTCGGGGAAATAATCAGCAAGGAGCGTTTGGCTTTCGACCTCCGTCCACGTATCCGCTGCTGAGATGAAGCAGCAATCGTGCGCCGGCAGGCCTGACGACTCGACACAACACCGTACTGCCTGTGCAACGTCCAGCACGTGGATATATGCCCAGAGGTTCTTCGACCATTTCGGATACTGGGCGATAAGCTGTTTGTACTGCTCAATTTCTGCTGGTTCCGGCACCCAAATCCACGGCGGACGAAGGCAGATTGTCTGGATGCCAGACCGCTGCGAAAAACTCCTGCAAAGGAGTTCACCGACTAGTTTGCTCAGGCCATACGGATCTTCCGGCTGCAAGGGATGCTCCTCATCAATCGGCACATAATCCGGCCACATTTTCGAGGAAGAGAAAGCAAACCCCAGCGTTGACTCGCTGGAAAGAAAGATAACCTTTCGGACCCCATTGACGGCGCAAGCTTGAAGCACGTTGAACGTACCCATCGTGTTCGTGCGAAAGACCTTTTCCGCAGGGTCGTTCAGCGGGTGAGGAATTCCTGCCATGTGAACGACTGCATCGTACTCGCGAAGCACCTGTTCAGTAGACGAATAATCCAAAAGGTCAACGTGATGGAAAGGCAGGTCATCCCTCTGGGGTCTCTTGAGATCGAGAATTTCGACACGATGCGACTTGGCAAGGTCGTCCACAATATATTTGCCCACCAATCCACTGCCGCCCGTCACCAGAATCCTCATCGTCCGAACTCCGCCTTTTCCCCCGGGGATGGTATATGAACGTTTTTAAACCCTTGCTCACCGAGCTTCGTTGAGAGCGCTTCGGCTTGCTGAAGCTCGCCGTGGACGAGAAAGACCCTCTTCAACATCTTCCGGTCCATCCCGCCGATGTATCCAACAAGCTCATCCTGTCCCGCGTGGGCAGAGAACGCGTTTAAGATCGCTACTTCCGCTTTCAATTGGTATGTCTCACCAAAGATCCGGACTACGGGTTGCCTTTCGACGATTCGCTTGCCCAGCGTATGCTCAGCCATGTAGCCGATGATCAGCACGGTGTGTCGCGGATCGTGGATGGTGTTGGCGAGATGGTGCAGGATTCTTCCGGCCTCGCACATACCGGAAGAAGCTATGATAATACAGGGCTCGTTGAGGTTATTGAGCCTCTTCGAATCTTCGACGCTCCGAATGTATTTCAACCGACCAAACCCGAACGGATCTTCGTGCTGCATGATGTACTGGTTCGTCTCTTTGTCAAAGCACTCAGGATGAAGTCGAAACACTTCCGTCGTATTGACCGAGAGCGGACTATCGACGAAAATAGGCACGGCCGGCAGCCTGCCGCTGTCGTTCAACGTAAACAAAACATAAAGGAACTCTTGGGTTTTCCCCACACTGAAAGCGGGAACGACGACCTTGCCTCCCCGGTCGATCGTTCGTCGGATGACCTCGAACAATCGTTGTTCCATTCCGGCGATCGGCTCGTGGATTCTTGCCCCATAGGTGCTCTCAGAGACCATGATATCGACATCGCCGAGTGGCTCGGGGTCCTTCAGGATCGGCATGTTCTTTCTTCCCAAATCTCCTGTGAAGCCCAGGCGCGTGGTCATTCCGTTCTCCTGAAACTCGGTTAGCGTAACGGCGGAGCCGAGAACGTGGCCAGCATCGAAGAAGGTAATCGAGAAACCATCAGCGACTTGGGTCTTTTGCCGATACCCAATCCCCACCATCTGCGCCATCGTCTGCTCAACTTCCTCGGCCGTGTAGAGAGGTTCAACGGGCGGCCCACCATGCTTGCGATGCTGCTTGTTGACGTACTCGACGTCCCGTTCCTGGATGTATGCGCTGTCATATAACATCACGTTACAGAGATCCCGCGTTGCGTCGGTGGCGTAAATAGGGCCGGTAAACCCACCGCGAACGAGGTTGGGGAGATTGCCCGCGTGGTCAATGTGCGCGTGTGAAAGGATGACGGCGTCGATGGATGATGCGTCGAACGGCAAGTTCTTGTTTCGCTCGAACGCCTCCGCCCTTCTCCCCTGATACAATCCGCAGTCGAGCAGTATCCGATTTCCATTGACCGAAACTAGATGCATCGAACCGGTGACAGTCTGCGTGGCGCCGAGAAATTGAACGGTCATACTGTATGAATGATCAAAGAAGGAATTTTTGCCCGTCCAAAGTAGGGAGAAGAGTTGAGAGAATCAACGAACCGAGTGAACCTTCCGAAGGCTCTGAATGACCGTACGCGACCTTCGGAAGGTTTTCGGATTCAACTACTTCAAGAGAATCATCTTCTTGCCGCTCGCGTAGTCGCCCGAGATCAACCGGTAATAGTACGTGCCGCTCGGGACTTTTCCTCCCCTGTCGTCTGTGCCGTCCCATGTCACCGAATACCGACCGCTCGGATGTTTGCCGGAGGCGAGCGTCTTGATCTTTTCGCCGAGCAGGTTGAACACCTGAACCAGAACAGTGGGTAAACGACCTCCAACGTCTGCAACCTCGTAGTCGATGCGCGTCGACGAGTT
>JBBTCR010000623.1:0-1737 GCA_038043105.1 Bacteroidota bacterium | reverse complement strand
AATCATCTACGTTGAAGAAGATCGCCGTCAAAGCCACCTTCGAAAATCCAGGGCTGCCGCTCCAGATCTCTCCACAAACCGCCTCCGCGCAGTTGCGGATGGGGGGTAAGGGGCGGTTGGACGGTGGAGTGGGCTACGTGCGATCCCCCATGACTTCAATCATGTCCGGTACGAGGCTGTTCATATATTCCTCAAAATTCGTATATCCGTCGCCGTCCGTATCCCTATTGCTATCGGCAGGATCTCTGGGGTCAAGGCCGTGAATCTTCTCCCACGTGCTTGGAATGCCGTCCCGATCTATGTCCCAGTCATCCGGCCGCTGTACATCAGGATAGCGGTCCCATCCACCCACCTCGTCCTGCGAATCGATCAGTTCACCTCTGCCCGTAACGATATTCTCGATGATTCTTTCATCCGCGCGATCCCGAGCGAGTGAGCAGCCGGCGTACCGAAGGCACGTCTCATAGGCCTCTCGGGCGCTTTGAGTGTACGGCTTAGAATCGCCCAGATCGAAGGGCTCTTTCGAAACCCACTGGCCCCGCGACGTCGACATGTAGCTTCCACTGTTGGTGTATAGCACAGCACAATAATTGTCTTCGTTGAAATGTTCGGGCATCCCTTCGAAGTGATTCCCCACCATGAACCCTCTGGCTTTTGTTGTGTCACCGTCCTTCATCTGCATCGGCGGAGCATGCAGATCGGAGCAGGGTCCCGGCTTGTAGTAGTTGTTCACTGCGTTGAGCCTCATACCACCGAAATTCGTTGGGCCCTGCCAGTTGTAGTTAACGCAGTTTCGATAATCGACAACGACATGGGCATAGCCTTTACTGCCGGTTCCGCCTCCAATCGTCGGATGCCTGCTCCGTGATGTGGAATAGATGTTGTGATGCAGCGTTGTGTTTCCCTGGCAGTCGCGCAGCGACGTACACATGGCATGGGCGCCCTTCTCATAATGAATCGAATTATGGAGCGCTTCGGCGTACAACAGCCACTGCAAGGTCATGTTGCTGTTGCCGCGGTAGTCGGAGTTACCGTCGATCCCCCAGCTCAAAGACAGGTGATCCAGGATGACCTGATCGCAGTAATCGACGGTCATGACATCTTCCCTGGATGAATCCCCTTTGTTCTTATCGCCGAGCCGCAGCCTCAGATACCTTACCACGATATCGCTGCATTTTGTAATGACCATGGCATGATCACGAATCGTGATCCCCTTCCCGGGAGCCGTCTGCCCTGCGATCGTCAGATGCGATTTGTTCTCCATCCTGATAGGTGTCGCCAACTGGATAGTCCCTGCGACGTCGAATATGATCGTTCTGGGATTATCCGCCGTATCGATTCCATATCGGAGTGATCCGGGACCATCGTCATGAAGATTCGTGACGTGGTATACGTCGCCGCCACGCCCTCCCTTGGCGTATTTGCCGAAGCCTGCGGCGCCTGGAAAAGCAGGCTGTTTCGATCCTTCCGCTCGTACCATCGTCGCGAAGACCATCAAAAGCAATGCGGTAAGGAGAGAGAACCGTTCCATGAGATTCTTCATATTCACACCTTTGTTGTTCTGCCTTGCTGAGATTCAAGCAAGATTTCCCACGTTTGTGATAGAAGCAGAGCTACGGAATCAAGTGTCAGGCACGATATCAAGTATGAGGTGCTTTGTCAAGGCATCCACTTGAGGGCTCTTTCTTCGTAAACACTGTTTCCGCGACATTCGTCTTTCATTAGCCAGAGACGGCT
>JBBTCR010000622.1:0-1769 GCA_038043105.1 Bacteroidota bacterium | reverse complement strand
CGATCGAAACCGAACCGGAGCTTAAACTTCGAGGCGTCCATCCGGCGATGCGAGCGCTACTTTGACTGTCAACGCAGGTGGATTCTCCGGCCTTCCGATCAGGTCTTGCCCCGCTACCCGATACGCACCCAGCTCATGGGACTCTCTGAGCCAATAGGGCTGAGTGTCGGGGAGATCGATGGGCAATCGGTACGAAAACGCTGCTTGAATCGGCTGATTGATCGCGAGCCGCGCATTCATCAACGTGTCGCGCGATCCAAACGGCAGGGAGATTTTTTCGATTGAAAAAGGGTGATCAGACCGGTTCAAGACGACGGTCGTAATCCTAATTTCACTTCCGGGAACAGCCGAATAGTCAGAAGCGAGCGCGTCCACCCAAAGTCCGGCGCACGATTTCAACACATCGAGAAGCTCTCGCTTCTTTACTTCCACCCACGGATCTCCTGGCAGCTTTGACATCTGCTCGTATGCTTTGAACAAGACGGGGATCAGCTTTGACGGATTCTCGGGATCGTACCTGTTGTATGCGTCCTCCAAGGTCTTTCCAACATCGTCTCCACCGGGGATCCGAGACCAAGACGTTTTGACGCCGTCAAAGAGATCCACCTTCGCGGTGTCTCCCGCGGTGTGCTGGAAATAATTGAGGAACTCCCCACGATTCTGTCCGGCCCCAAACCCTTGGCTCTTGTGCATGCTTCTGCTTCGACCCGCAATCTCTGTAAACGATTCCCCTAACAGTGGGCTGTACGCTCCAAGATCCAGTGCCACGGAATTCTCGGGTTTGGCAGGTCGATCACTCTGCTGGAAACGAAACCCATTCCATACGAGGCGTTTTGGCTTCCAGGGTTGGACATAGGCAAGTTGCTCGGGAAAGCGTTTCGCGTCCCCAGCAGCCTCAGAGGCTTCTACTGCGAGCGCGGCTGAACTTGTATGATTCCCGTGTCCACCGGTCGTTGGAGTGAACCTGGTAACAATCACATCGGGTCGAAATTTTCGGATGATCCAAACGACATCGGAGAGGATTCGTTCCTTCCCCCAAATCCTCATCGTTTCGTCCGATGTCTTGGAGTAGCCGAAGTCAATTGCTCGAGGGAAGAATTGTTCTGCACCATCGATGCGCCGTGCGGCGAGTAGCTCTTGCGTTCGGATCACACCCATCAGGTCTCCCTGCTCAGAGCCAATGAGATTCTGGCCGCCCTCCCCGCGCGTTATGGCCAGGTACGCTGTCCGCATCAACCTCCCCTTCGTCATGTAGGTCAGGAACGCGGTGTTCTCATCATCCGGGTGTGCGGCGACGTAGAGAACGGACCCGAGCACTGTCAGCTTTTTCAGGGCAAGCCTGAGCTCGGCTGCGTGGAGCACCCTGGGCGAACCGGGCTGTGCATACGAAAGGGTTAGAAGAATGAACAGACAGGACAGGAGTGCGAGGACAATTGGGGCTTTTCGATTAGCAGGCATGGTCTTCTCTTCTTACACCTCTCAAAATGATTGTTCGGATTATCTTGACCTCTAGATGAGCGCACGCGAAGCTTGAAAAACCGGAGAAATATACGATTCGCCACCGGAAGCCGCAAGGGAAATGTCGCCAGGCAAGATCTCGGGACAATGGAACGAGAGCAACTTTAAGCCCTCCGGCGTCGTCTAAGAGATGTTAGTGGGGAGAGGAACTTGGCCTGTCGAGAACAAGCGCTTGCGCTGTTGATGAGTTGCTCGTATCTTTCACGCCATTACGCACCCAAGGGATGCTCGCTCGGTACACCCTCCGATCG
>JBBTCR010000621.1:0-2979 GCA_038043105.1 Bacteroidota bacterium | reverse complement strand
ATCAACTCTTCGGCACGAGCGTTTTTGGCTGGATTGTCCCGACGCCTTCTGTGATCTATCCGCTTGCGCTTCTCGTCTGCGCGGTTGTCTTCGTCAGGCGATGCAGGGTCTCCGGTCTGGATACACGGACGGCCGTCACGGCTTCACTTGTCGGCTCGGTCGGTGCATTTATCGGAGCGAAGCTCTTCTTCGTAGCAAATAATCTCGAGGGCTACATTCTTCTTCCTTCACATCTGTTCGCACCCGGTGGCACAATGTCGTGGGGTGCGTACACCGGCGCAATCCTCGGTCTGGTTCTCTACCTCCATCATAAACGCGAGTGGTCCCTTCGCTGCCTTGATGTACTGGGCTCGTGCCTCGGGTTGGGACCGTTTATTGGAAGGTGGAGCTGCCTGCTGAACGGCGACGATTTCGGAACGATCACCAATGTCCCCTGGGCAATACAATATCCTGCCGGAAGCATGCCATTCGCCGCGCATGCAAATGAGGGGCTCGTGAGCTACCATGCCGCTCTCTCTGCGCCGGTTCATCCGAATCAAATCTATCTCTCGCTGAACGGCCTTCTGCTCTTCATCCTGATGTCATGGGTCTGGAAGAGGTACCGCCATCATCAAGGGCTGACGTTCGGTCTATACTGTTTGCTGTACGGTCTGCTTCGGTTCATGCTCGAATTCTTCCGTGACGAGCCCTTGTCTTCTCTCATTCCGCAGCTGAATGCATCACAGATCTTTTCACTCACTGCTGTCGGAGCCGGTTCTTTGTTTCTGCTGTATCGCTTTCGTTCAAGACTGAAGATAGTTCTTAGCTAACACACGGGGGGAATAGAAACCATATGAGGAGAAACGCTATGAACACCTTCTCTGCTCTGATGCGGTTGGTTTTCGTGCTGAGCCTTGCTCTCTACATCCAAGGCTGCACGTGTCCCCAACCTCAGATTGATTCGATCAATCCGTCGTCGGGACCGGCCGGAACGATCGTCGAAGTGACGTTTACTGGCGGCGGACTCGGCGGCGTGGTTGTATTTGACGGCGTAGCTCAAGAAACCCGATTCGCAAGTAATTTGGGGCTCGGCCATATACTCCGGTTCACCATCCCTTACGGTGCCACTACCGGCAGCAAGAGTGTGCAGGTAAGCTCTAGCGGGCAGACGTCTCCGGCTGTTGCATTCCAGGTTACCGGCCCGGGGAATGTACCAACCCCGGCTCTTGATGCGTTCGAAGTTGCAACACGCGAAGGGAAAGAGATCACTGTCTTCGGCAGCGGGTTCAGCACGGTCTCGAAGGTATTCATCGATGGAGTGGAAGTGCAGCGGTACGGGGGAAGTTCACAGCCGCTGCGGGAGATTCCGTTTGACTTCGTGGATAACATCATTATCTGCACACCTGCATCGGACCTTCTCTCGGGCTCGGCTCATACAGTTCAGGTACGAAATCCCAACAACCTGAATTCGAATACGCTGAATATCACCATTCCGTCGCGTGTTTGTGAGATGGAGCTCGACGCGTTGACCGGCGTCCCGATTCCGAACTACTATGTTCTTAGGAACAATACGATCAACACACTGCGACGCTCGTACAATGCCTGCGGGTGGATCATCGAGCTTTCGTATAATGATACGGCGGTTGCCGATCCGCAGGCGGGGGCTGTGTTTACCAATGCCGATCTGTACAGCTTCTGGCAGGCAAATGCCAACGTGCCCGCAAATGAAACCTACATGCATGGTGCATTCCTGACGGCGCATCAAGACGGAATCCTCGGTATCATGTTCATGAATACGGGCAGTGTCCCTTCGCTGCCGAATGTGGAACGACGGTTGGGCTACGCAGCGTTCCGCAACGCGTTTGGCGCCAATCAGCGAGAAGAGCGGTACCTGCGGACGACGATCCATGAGGCGGGGCACGGGTTCAACCTCCTTCATTCAGACGGCGACGGCAGCACGACTATCATGAATCAGACCGGGAGCCTTGCCAACAATTGGACGCATAACTTTTCCAATGTCAGCTGCACGCACCTGCGGTCGCATACTCTTAATGCCGTGAGGCCGGGAGGCGAGGCGTTCGGCTCATCGCGGTCATGCAACAATTTGCATTGAACGTTATCGGAAGGAGAATGAAACCATGAAAACATCTCAGCGAAGTGCAGCCATTGCGTTATTTCTTATCTTCTCAATCGCTATGGCAACTATTACAAACGGCGCGTTCGAGATACATCTCACCGCCGAGAAAGCCGAATTCAAACTCGGCGAACCGGTTGTCGTGCTTGTGTCCCTGACGAACAAAGGATCGGAGCCAGTGAACATCAGTCCTGAGCTGGGTCCTGAGGCGGATTTCCTGCAATACCTCATCACCGATCCTGATGGGAAGGAAACTCCGTTCAGTCCGGCATTCGTGGCAGACCGTGCCGACTTTATCACTCTCGGGAAGGATGAGACGGCCACAGGTACAGCGAGGATTTTCTATGGAGGGAACGGTTATTCATTTCCGAAACCCGGCAAGTACAGCATTGTTGCCCGGTACAAGGACTCACGCTCCACACCGTTTGAGATTCGTGTGCTTGCCCCCGCCAATGAGGCAGAGCGCGAACAGGCAAGGATGATCCTGGACCATACCGAGGTCGGGCTGTTTCTAATGCTTGAAGGAGGCGATGAGTTGGCCGATGCGAAGAAGCAGATCGATGCGCTTATCGCCAAGCATCCCACGTCGATCCTGACACACTATGTTCGATACGCAGTTGCGAAGAATCTCTCGGTACCTGCACGGAATTTCGTTTCGAAGAAACCACGATCAGCCAACCTTCCGAGGGCGATTGAGATACTTCAGGGGCTGAAGGACAAGGACTTCCAGTTCTATTATCAGTCGAAGGCGAACAGCACCCTCGCTTCATCGCTGGCAAAGCTGAACCGGAACGACGATGCGAGAAAGGTGCTTCAGGATTTCCAGAAGAAACTTGAAGGGATGGAGAAGCTGCGGCCTTATTATC
>JBBTCR010000620.1:0-5153 GCA_038043105.1 Bacteroidota bacterium | reverse complement strand
GCGGTATGTCATTCCGTCAAGGAATCTGAACCGTCTTGATGAGATGGAAAAGACTCCTGCAATCGCCATAATGTCGCCTACAATCAGCTCCAGGACTTGTTGGACAGCCCCAAGAATTCGCGATGAAAAGCTAACTGCGCATAGTTAAGAGCAGTCAATTGCCCGCTCGACGGTGTGCGACAGTGTCACAAACTTGCGATCACTTCTTCGATGTTCCCTCGCTCCAGGCTCACTTCTTCAAAAATGTCCTGGATCATCGTTGCATCAACGGTATTGAAATCTTTTTCCACCGGCGTGATCACAAGTCCACCAATATCGACGGCCGCGGGGCTGATCAGCACCTTCTCCTCTCCTTCTTTGAAATACACATCGGGGCGATGCCTTCTTCTCGGAAACAGAATCACGCGCCATCCGGAAGAACGATAGGAACATAACATGTTCATCATTGGCTCTTCGGTTGACCGGGTAGCCTTCCTCAGCGTTGCAATGACACTCAGAAGAACTGTCTGAAGATTCTCCTTATTGTCGGATTCAAAGATTGTGACCTGCCGTCCATACCGCTCGAGAGACCAGAGCGACACCGCATTGACCTTTTTCTTCAAGGCACGCCGGGCGTCATCGGCAGCTTCATTCTCAACCGGTATCATCCCCGTAGGGTTGGTTTGAAAATGCATATGATCGGGCGCCGATGCACCACAGCGAGGACCATTGTAGAAGACGGTAAACCTGGGGCTCATGTCCCGCGCGAGGTCCAACAACGTTTGCACGAACGGTTCGATCGCTTGCGGAATGTGGTTGATGTGGGAAATCGTCAGGTGTTGATGGAAAATTGGGGCAGGGTTGCAGAGAACAAGGAATTCTCCACGATACAAAATCGCTTTCTGCGGAGGGGGCAAGTTCGGCACACAGAGAAAGCATGCTCGCTCTCGAATCGTCTTCTCATCCACCTTCGCCCCCGTGCTGACGATGCGCCCCGGGTTGTATTGCAGAAAAACCGAAAATCCATCGCACCGTATCTCGCGAAGCTTGACCGACGACAGCGACGCATACCCCTGAGCGAGCTGAGGCCAGGACTTCTTCTGCTCTTCAAGAAGCTGAAGGGAGAGCTCGGAAAGAGAACTCAAGGAGGACTGCGCGTCGAATACAGCGGAGGATCTGGCTTGGATCAACGTGACCTGCGCACTCTGGATTGCTTCGTTCACCGACAAAAAGGACTACGGTTTCATCGTGTGAGATCGTTCGAGCGACTCAAGAAGAACGTAACCGATATAGTGGTCGACCGTTGACGCTCCCATGGTGAATGGTTCCGTTCGAACGACCTTGTATCCCATCTTCTCATACCACTCCACCGCCTGCCGGTTTTGAACCATCACCCCAATCCACACTCTGTCAAGCTTGAAGGATTTCGCTTCCTCTGCCGCGCGTTTCATCAAGTCTCTGCCCAATCCTCTGTTCTGGAAGTCAGGCAGGACATAGATCGACGATACATAATAACGATTCTCTTCCGGTTCGTGAGCGGTCCGCATGAAGCCCACGACCCTGCCATCCACTTCGGCCACAAATCCGTGCGCCATGGGATTCTGAAAGAGCGTTGTCAACGCATCCAAATCGTAGTGCTCCGAGAAGTAACTTTTCAAATCGGCCTCTGGGATAAACGGTTTGTACGACTCCAGCCACGTTTTCCAGAGCACATCTTGGACGACAGGAAGGTCCTTGAGTGTCCATCGGCGAACGAGTTGTGCCATGTTATGCTCCTTGACGGTTCATTCGTTGGCGAGCCAACATTTCGATCGTGCGAATTTTGTCTTTGTAGAAATCATTTCTGTTTGCCTTCTCAATCGAGAGTGCCGCATCAGTATTTCCCTCCCACCGGCGGCAGAGGTAGATAGGCTCGTAAATCCTTCCGATCTGATACTCGCGTGACAGACGAAGAGCAACGGCGTAGTCCTCTCCATAGCTGACATTTGGTAGCCTGACCTGACGGAGCAGCGCCGTGTTGAAGGCGCGCGGGGCTCCCAATCCGTTGATTCGGAGTGCATTGTTTCTGCCGTTCTCCGGCGTCCACTCTTTATGGTCAATCACCCCTGGCGGTATCTCTTCAAGTTTCATGTCAACGAGCTTGTAAGAGCCGATTACCATCGCATAGTCCCTTGACCGGAATGCATCGAAGATCTTTTGGAGCGTATCAGGCCCGCTGTAGATGTCGTCTGAGTCGAGCTGGACGGCGTATCGGCCGCAGTGTTCAGAGAATATGGCTTCGTTCCAACATCCGCCGATCCAGAGATCGTGACGCAACGGAATAATGTGCTTGAGAGAAGGATGTCGAGACGCCAGCTCCGAGAGAACCTCTGTTGTTCCGTCGGATGAGTGGTTATCAATGACGATGATATTGAAGCTTACGTCAAGCTTTTGCTGGAGCACGCTCTGCACCGCATCGGCAATCGTACTCTCGCGGTTCTTCACCGGTATGACAACGCTGACTTCGACGGGAAAAGTTGTGTCGAACTTCGGGACGCTCTTGAACTTCGGCGCCAGATAGGCATCGACGTTTTTGAGATGCCGTGTGGCGACCTTCTCCATCTCCTTTTGCACAGCTTGATTTCTTGGATCAACGTAATCAAACAACTTCTCACCTGTTAAGCGCAGATCCGGCTCAACCTTCGTGTCCAGCAGCTCTTGGATGTGGAAGAGCGAATGATCGACCGAGACTTTTAGCCTGAGGTCATACAGCCCGGCCACGTCAACATCGTGCATCTCCCCGTATTTCTTCAACGACGATCGTATTGCCGGCGAGGAAAAAAATATCAGAGACCCAAAGTCAAATCCATCCCTGATGCTGCCGAACTGATAATCAATAACCGGGTGCTCAGTCCGACCTCCGTTCTTGATCTCGAAGTAGTCGGCGTAACACATCCCGGCAGATGTCTGCTCCATCACGCCGATCATTCGCTCGAGAGCCGCCTGCCCCAGTTGGATCTCCTGCGATTGCGTCATAAATAGAAAATATTCGGTCGACGTCTTCTCCAGAAGCTGTTGTATCGTCTGCCCGGATGTATACGTTGTCGAGACTATCGCTTCGCATTTCTCGTGAGAACCACTGTACTGGCCGCTGTGGACAAGAAAGATTCTGTCAACGAGAGGAGAATCGATGAATTGACGAAGCGTTGAATGAAAGTGAGGATGAGGATTGAATGGAAGGACGACAGAAATCTTACTCATGGGCACTCTTCACCGATTGAGCTGCGAGCAGGACGGCGCCGAAGGCCGGCGATGCCTGGGGAGCTACGACGGTAACCTGTGGCAACGAGAAGACGATCTTGTGCTGGAGTATCTTCTTGTAAACACTCTCCGCGCCGATGACGCTACCGATGAAGGAGAGAGGAATCTTTGCCCGCATGCGCGTCGATTCCTCAATCTTGTTGACGAGCGTCCGAACGTGCTCAAAGAGCTCGAATGTATGCTTGTTCAGTATCCGGGCTGCTTCGGTGTCTTTCGCTTCCGCAGCCTCGATCACCAGAGGTGCCACCCTTGCAATGTCGAAGTTCTCACGATACACGGCCGTGATGATCGCTTCCTGGTTCCCAAGGCCGAGTCGCTCCGCAATGAGTCTGGTGAGGAGTGTCTCCTTTCCCCTACCATCGAGATGTTTTGTGACCGCGTTCAAGCCATCTCGCCCAATCACATAACCGCTCCCTTCGTCGCCCAAAATTCTTCCCCATCCACCTGCCCGGTGGATCCCCCCTTTATGATCTTTCGCCAGAGCGAACGAACCAGTGCCGGCGATGAGAATGATCCCCGGCTTTCCTCTGAAGGCACCTTCAAGCGCTATCCGTCCATCACTCTCGATAATGACGTTCGAGATTGCGGTCTTTTGTTTTCGCGCCTCCTCAAGGACGGCCAGCTTCATCCGCTCTTTGTCGCCTTCTCGCCCCGCTCCCGTCAAGCCCGCAACGATCGTGAGGATCTCACTTGGGGAGCAACCAATTTCCTCGCAGCATTTCTTGACCAGCGAAACGATGACTTCGGAAGCTTTTTGAACACCAATGATTTGAAAATTCGAGGGACCGCCCGTTTCCTCGACCAGAACATTCCCATTCAAATCGGAAAGCAATGCTGCGGTCTTCGTTCCGCCACCGTCAATGCCGATCACGAACTGTTTCTTTGCCATAGAAGCACCACGTGAAAGTAGCCATTATTGGAAGGAAAATCAAGAAAACGGAGGCGCTCCACGCACAAAACACGCGGGCCTGCAAGAGAGACATACGTTGCCCTTTCAGAGATTCTTCGTTATACTTTTTCCGTTTTGTGCAACGCTCGTCTTATTCTTGACACGATCTCCTCCTCGCGCGCCGTTCCGCAGCGCAGGCAAGAGGAATCGCATGCTGTCTGCGCAAAGACGTTGCACGGATAGAAGTCCAGAACCCTCTTGCCAAATTCGGCATCAAAGAGAGGCGACCTTTCAGTATAACGCAAGCACACGAACCCTTTGATCCGAAATGTTGTTCAAGTAGAAGCAATCCACCTTCTCATAATTCCAGGTATCCAATGAAACGCATCTTTATTCCGTATCTCGTTCTCGCTCTCGGCATCGCATTGGTCAATCTTGCCGCAGCGCAATCGAAGCAAAAGGCTCCCAACTTCGTTCTCAAGAGCGCTGATGGCAAAACATACGAGCTCAGCAAGATGAAAGGCAATGTCGTTGTCGTCAACTTCTGGGCGACGTGGTGCGGCCCTTGCAGAATAGAGATTCCTGACTTCATTGAGATCTACAAGAAGTACAAGGACAAGGGAGTGGAAATCATCGGTTTGTCCCTTGACAAAGGCGGATGGGATGATGTCCTGCCATTTTTGAAGACCAATACCATCAACTATCCCATCGTGCTCGGGAGTCAGAAGCTTGCCTCTGAGTTCGGGGACGTCCGATTTATCCCCACGACATTTTTTGTCGATAAGAACGGATACATTGTTGACCGTCACGTTGGTGCCATGAGCAAATCTCAGCTCGAATCAAAAATCAAATCTCTCTTGTAGAGCGAAACGCCAATTCGTCCAAGATGTGCGGACGAAAACCTACCCGCCAGAACGCGCAGCGGGCTGGTCATTTTGCCACTAAGGCGCGAAGACACGAAGAAAAAAATGTAGTTTTCATTGAC
>JBBTCR010000619.1:0-5863 GCA_038043105.1 Bacteroidota bacterium | reverse complement strand
CTAAGTAGTTCATACTGAAAAATTGCCACAAAGTCTCCAAGGCACAAAGAAAAGTCAACCATTTAAATCTTTCAATGTGTTCTTGGTGACTTCGTGCCTTCGTGGTAGGACTTTTTCATCGAGAACTAAGTAAGAGTGAGAATCAACTGCACACACGTTGTGAGGAACTGAACAACCGCGCTATCTGACTCTGTGAATCGTCCCTAATAAAGGAAATTCACTCCATCAAACTCATCCTCAGGCAGTTCAGGCGGAAACGCGCCGAAATTTTTCAACGCGTTTTCATCATCGACGAAATGGAATGCTCCTGAATCATCCCCCCGAAAACGACGAAGATACAGCAGCGCACTCCCCACGGCGATGGCAGCAACAACGCCCGCAATCCACCAGCCTGGCTTCATGGTTACAACTCCTTCCGAAAACTGTATGCGACGCGCCTGCATTATTCCTTCAACTGAAGACGCGTCGTGAAATCAACAACAGACATCTATCCTTAAGCGACCGTTGTGCTGAGCTCGGTCTCTTCTCTCTCCATCTCGTGTTTCTCATTCTCATCAAAACCTTCAATGGACAACTCACGAAGCTTGCGATAGAGAGACGAGAGGCTTATTCCGAGCAATCTAGCCACTTTTCGTTTGTCGTTTCCGTTCACCCTGAGCGCATCGATGATCAACGCACGCTCGTAGGTTCGAACGGATTCTTTTAAGCTCCCAGCGACCAAGCCTTCAGGTGCTGATTGGAATCTTGCTCGCTCCATTGTGTCCTCCTCGTTGTTGACGAATGTTAGTGGCAAAGTTCGAAGATACACACTAATGCGATTTTACTCGGTGCAAGGAACGTGCCAAGTGGGTACATTGGGAGAGGACTCAAAAACTGCCAGATTTGACACAGAATCTGAAGCGCGCGCGAATTCGGTGGCGCGCCTTTGCTCATTTATGAGAAGGCCAAGAGACAGAAATTCTCAATACTTAGAAGACAAATGTGCCCGAAAATTAGCTGCCAAAAGGCAACTAATTGAGGTCATTTGGCGGGTTTGGGGGGGCAAGAGAGAGCCGGTTTGAAGGATGATTTCTCGCGCTCATCAGCGAGTCGGTATTTCGAGCTCCTCCATCTTCCTGTAGAGCGATGAGAGGCTCACGCCCAGAGCTTGTGCCGTCGCCTCCTTGTTCCTATCGTGTTGTGCCAGCACTTGTTCAATATACGTTCGCTCGAACGCTTTGACAGCATCTCGCAGTGTGTGTTGCCCTGCGGACGAAAATGAGGGATGCTGGGATGCAACCTGGCGAAAGTATTCTGGAAGATGCTCCAGGCCGATGAAGTCCTTGTCACAGAAGATCACCGCTCGCTCAATCACGTTCTCCAGCTCGCGTACTTCCCCCTTCCATTGATACTGCATCATCGCACTCATTGCTTCGTTGGTGATCCCCTGGATGGGGCGACCCATGTGCTTTCTATAGATTTCGAGAAAATGCTGACACAAGAGCGGGATGTCCTCACGCCGCTCGCTCATTGAGGGAAGGTCGATTTCCACGACGTTGAGGCGGTAGAAAAGATCGTCACGGAACTTCCCGGCCTCGACTTCCTGTCGAAGATTTCGGTTTGTGGCGGCGATGATGCGAACGTCATTAGGGACAGGATCCGTATAACCGACGGGAGTAATTTCCTCTTGTTCGATCGCGCGCAGCAGTTTAACCTGCAGGTGAAGCGGGATCTCACTGACCTCGTCGAGAAATACCGTTCCGCCGTCCGCTACTTTAAACAGCCCGTCTTTGTCCGTTGTAGCCCCCGTGAACGACCCTTTCTTATGGCCGAAGAGCTCACTCTCAAACAGCGTTTCCACAATAGCGCCGCAGTTAATGGCCACAAACCTCTTCTGCTTTCTCTTGCTGTTGTAGTGAATCGCCCGCGCAACGATTTCTTTGCCTGTGCCGCTTTTTCCAGTTATGAGCACCGTGCCGTCACTCGACGCAACGCGCTTGATGACCTGAAAGACGTTCTTCATGCTTTGACTCTGACCGATGATCTGGTCAAAATCGTAAGTTCGATTTATCTCCTGCCGCAGGAGCGAGTTTTCCAGCGACAGGGCCCGGTGGTCGAGGAGCTTCCGAATGCGATGCAGGATGTCGTCAAAATCGATCGGCTTCAGCACATAATCATACGCACCTTTTCGCAGCGCAGCAATCGCCGTTTCGATGGAGGCGAAGGCGGTAATCATGATCACAAACGTCTCCGGCGTGCGTTTGGTGACCTGCTCCAGCAACTCCATGCCGCGCATCTCCGGCATCTCGATGTCAGTGATGACAACATCAAAGGGACGGCTCTCCTGCTTTGCAAGCGCCTCTCTGCCATTTGCCGCTTCGTCCACTTGGTAGCCTTCCTTCTTTAGAACGAAGCTGAGAGACTCCCGAATAATCTGCTCATCATCAACGACCAAAATGCGTTCAGCCATCAGTCCCGTTACTCCCCTTTCAGTGGAAACAGAATCTTGAATGTGCTTCCCTTCCCAAGCTCGCTCTCCACCTGGATATCACCGCCAAAGCTCTGCACTATTCCGTAGCTCACCCACAATCCCAATCCCGTGCCCTGTCCAACCGTCTTCGTCGTAAAGAACGGCTCAAAGATCTTTTCCCTGTCGCCCGGGTGAATCCCCTTCCCCGAATCTCGAACAATCACTTCAACGTGCTCATTCCGGAGATCCGACTGGATCCAGATGGAGCCCGGTTTTCCGTCGAGAGCGTCGACGGCGTTCATCAGGATATTGATGAAGACCTGCGCCAACTGGTCGGGCACCACCGGGAGCGGCGGAACATCTTCGGCCAGCTCCAACGAAAACCCGATGTCCTTTACCTTCTTGCCGTACTGCACGATGTTGAGCGCCTCGCGCACGACTTTATTGACATCGGTCGGCTTGACGATATACGCGGAGGGTCGGGAGAAATCGACCAGATCGCGAATGATGCGCGCGATTCGGTTAATCTGGTTCTTGATGAGTTCAAGTTTGTCTTTCGCAAACTCGTCAGCCGTGGTGCGCTGGATGACTTGTACAAGCGAGGAGATCGACGTGAGCGGGTTCCCCACCTCGTGCGCAATCCCCGCGGCGAGAGTCCCGATGCTCTCCATCTTCTGGGAGCGCACCAGCTGCTGTTCAAGGATCTTCTGTTCGGTGATATCCCGGTGCGCGCCTAAGAAACCAACGATGTGCCCGCTGCCGTCGACGATCGGCGAGATAACCAGCTCCGTGTGAAATGGGTTCCCATCTTTTCTCTTGTTCAGAATCTCCCCCACCCACACCTTGCGCGTCATGATATGCTCCCACACGGACTTCCAAAACTCCCTGGAGTGCCTCCCGCTCTTGAGGATCCTCGGGTTGTTCCCAATCAGTTCCTCTTTCGTATAGCCGCTCGCCTTCTCAAATGCCGGGTTGACGTAGACCATTTTCCCACTGGCATCGGTGATCTGGATCGGGTTCACCGTATGTTGAATGACATTGGAAAACCTGAGATAGTCGAGCTCTCGTTGTTTAAGCTCCGTGATGTCTTTTGCAATCAACACAGAGTAGAACCGCTCTGCTGAGTAGAGTTTCCTCAGGTCAATGTGAACGTCGAGAACTGTTTTGTCCGCACGGACGAATTTCGTATCAAGGGACTGGTCGTCGAAGTTAGTTTTCAGGATACTCAAGAGCACCCGGCGTTGCTCAGGAGGCAGGAGAAGCTCCAGGGAGCTATTCAACAAGTCCTTGGACTTGAACCCCGTCCCTGTGCATGCTGCCGTATTGTGATCAACGATCTTCTGCTCCTCGTCGACAATGAGGATCATTTCCGGCAGAAGGTCGAAGACACGTCCATATTTGGAATAGTGAACAACCACGTCGAAAGTCCCTTCGTTCTTGAAAATACGGCAACTTTGCGTGATTGGCAACATTTGAGAACGGCGTGCAGTGGGCAAAACGCGATTATCCCGGTCGATCTGCTGCCGACCGGGCTATCAGGGATCCAAGCAGGCTTGAGCGGTTTCGAGATGTGCTTTCAGGACATATTGTAGACGTAAAAAAAATCCGGCCCACAAACCTTCGGCCGGATATGAACAGAAAAGGTAACAAGAGATGCTTTTATACCTCACGACGCATTCTGATCTGAATGTGCGGTTTGACCTGAAGCCTCAGCTCTCTCTTCAGGCGACCAGTCTCCTCGTGTATTTGATCTTTGATGCGATCCAACTCCAGTCTCAGAACATCGAGATCCGGGCGAATGCGATCCATCTCAATGTGCGGCACATCGATCTTGATCTCGGGGACATCGAAATAGAACTCACGCTGGCTTTTCAGGCGAGGTTCTCTGAAGAAGAAGTTGAATCCACGAGAATCCTCGTTTTCCTCCACCTCAAGACTCAGCGTCTTGCGAGCCCCTTTTCGGATGATCTCGACCTCAACTTTCTCTCCTTCGTCGAATGCACCGAGGGCCCGGGACACATCGCGAACTTCGTCGATACGCTTCTTGCCGACTTGGGTGATGACATCACCGGCTTTGAATCCCGCCTTGTCTGCCGCGCTGTTCTTTTCCACTTCCCAAACGAGGACACCTTTCCCCTCTGGCGCGTCGAAGTATTGAGCCAACTGCTCATTTAGCGGCCTCAAGTTGAGACCCTGCCAGCTGTACTCCGCACCGAAAATCTCGATGCGGCCGGGAGCCTTCGGCGCGACGACTGCGAAGCTCCTGCTGCGAGGATACTTTCCGATCGTCACCTGAAGAGTTTTCTTCTCCCCTTTCCGCACAACGACAACCGACACCTTCGTCCCGGGTTTCGTTGCGCTAACGGCATTCTGAAGGTCTTCCGTATCTCCAATGTCTTTTCCATCGAACTGCACGATGATGTCCTTTTCCTTGATGCCCGCGGAATCGGCGGGGCTCTCGTCAACAACTTCACTCACGAGCGCCCCTTCCCGCGTGCTCAGTTCCATAGTCCGCTTCAGTTGGGGCGTAATGTCCTGGATTTGGACACCCAGCCACCCCTTCTGCGGCTTTTCTTTCTGAGAGGCGTCATCAGTCGGGCCCGCATATGTAGCTCCGACAAAAGCCGTCAACATCAACAGCACGGCGGCCACAAATCGCTTGTTCATACCTTGCCTCCTGGATTCTATGAATGAATTAGAACATGGATGTTCTTGACAATCTCTGTTTGTTAGACGCTGCAGCTGTAGGATTGTTCCAAATCCGGGAAGCAGGGAAAAAAAGTATGAGGACGAGTTGCAGAATCAGTGGAGATTAGCAGGCATGCAAAGAAGGCACGAAATGGAAAATCCAACTCGCTTTGGCAAGTTGGATTCTTGAGAGGAAGCCCTGGAAGGTAACTTACTTCACGAGAACGAGGCGCTTCGTTTCAACAAATCCGTCGGCCTGTATCCTATAGAAATAGACACCGCTAGCCACTCCGGTCGCCACCCACGGCTTACGGTATATCCCCGGTCGTAGTATCTCGTCCACAAGAGTGTGAATGAGATGCCCGAGAGTGTTGTAGATGAGAACCTTGACGTAGCTCGACTTGGGCAACGAAAACTCGATCGTCGTCGAGGGATTGAAGGGGTTCGGATAGTTTTGACTGAGTCTGAACTCAGATGGAATTGCGTCCCCGATCTCCTCTGCCGACGTTGTTGTGGCTGAAGCGACAGTGAAGTTCCTGACCTCCGACCAGTCACTCGTGCCTGTGGAGTTTGATGCGCTCACGCGCCAGTAGTAAGCAGTCTGATTGCTTAATCCACTGACCGTCGTCGAGGTGCCTGAAGTAGTCTCACCCTTGATGATTTGTCCTGGCGGAAAGTTGTCTTTCGTCGATACCTCAACCCGATACGACGTCGCTCCCGTTGACG
>JBBTCR010000618.1:0-1077 GCA_038043105.1 Bacteroidota bacterium | reverse complement strand
CTTGATACCGCTGGCAGTGGTCGTCGGCGCAGACATCAAAGAGCGTATGATCTTCGCGATCGTACCAGCGCACGATCTCTGATTCGCTCTCAAATGATCGTCTCGCGGGCACGCCGAGGTTTTTCCCCAGTTGTTGTTTCTCCAGCATCGCCACGAGCCAGCTGCGCGAAGTAATCGCGTGCGCCTTCAGCAACTCTTCGGGAGCCTCAGCACTCATCTCCGAGGAAATGACGCTTTTCAGGTACTGCTCAACGCTGACCTCGTTGATCGCAATCAACGTTCCATCTTCACGAGCGATGACCCGCAAATCCCCTTCGAAGGTTTCATCTTCTTTTCGTTCCCAGTGGAAGTGGATACCGATCGTTACACCTCGCAGCGTGAAAGTCCCGCCCGAGAACGAACGGCAAAGGATTTCCCTCCGCCGCCAGACTTCAACTCCTTCGTTATCGAACAAAGCGACTCGACCACCTTCACTGCGCACGTGAAACGCGCCCTGCAGGCGAACCGTGCTTGGGAGCTCATACACACCGCTGAAGACTCCACTGACTTCAGGCACGTGCTCGATTATGCCGACTTTGATGATAGGCTCTTGGTTGATCATCAAGCGTTTGCCCTGAGTTCGACCGGTATCAATCCATCCGTTCTCAGACTAAGTGCCCATCCGGAAAAAAGGGGCGTACTCTGGATGAGTCGTCTTCAGAAACAACCCCTGCGCCTCCCGTTCTTGGATTCCGCTCAGCAGCGAGATTCTTGACAGCGGAACCAGACATCGGGCCGCGGGGCTGTTCCAAAAGATCAGATGCACGTCGTAGAGCGAACCCGCCCCCGCCCGGACGACCAGCCCGACAAAGCCGTTCTGGCGGGCACGGTCAGACGGGCGAACCGCCTTGGCGGGCGGGCTTCAGTTCGCTGAATTAAACCTATTTGGCGACATGATAGTCGTTGCAGAAATTCCTTCCACATCGGTTGATTGATCACAAACAGCGCAGATGATATGTCGCTCCTGACGGAGCTCAACAACTCTTTTTTTGGGGCAAAGCTATAAACCTCTCGTCCCTAACGGGACTCAAAGGGCAA
>JBBTCR010000617.1:2577-16210 GCA_038043105.1 Bacteroidota bacterium | reverse complement strand
GAAGCGCTTGATCGCGCGCGGCGGAAGGATCTCAAAGAGCTCCAGGAAAAGCTCGCCAAGAAACTGGATCAGCTCCTGGCAGGTGAAAAGTCGGCAGGCATTCGGGACGCGGACGGCAATGTGGTGATCCGCAGTGGAACGGCGCTCAAGGAGGATACATTCCAGTCGCTTGAGTCGCTCGAGAATCTTGACTTCAATCAAGAGTGGGTGGACGAAAAGAGAAAGAACAACCTCATCGTCAAAGTATACGAGAACTACCGGCAGAAGCTGAGCGAGATCGAAGAGCTTTATCGTCACGAGAAGAACAAGATCCAACTGGGTGACGAGCTAGCGCCCGGAATCGTTCAACTTGCCAAGGTCTACGTTGCCAAGAAGCGGAAGCTCTCGGTTGGCGACAAGATGGCCGGGCGTCATGGCAACAAAGGCGTTGTTTCCACAATCGTCCCCGTTGAGGACATGCCGTTTCTGCCCAATGGTACGCCGGTCGATCTGGTTCTCAACCCGTTGGGTGTGCCTTCCCGGATGAATCTCGGCCAGCTGTTCGAAGTCGCTCTGGGCTGGGCGGGTCATCAGCTTGGTCTGAAATACTCTTCACCGATCTTTGACGGTGCGACTTGGGAAGAGGTTCAGGAACAGATCAAGAAAGCGGGCCTCGGCGAAACGTCGAAATCGACTCTGATTGATGGGCGTACCGGTGAACCGTTCGATCAGGAAGTGACTGTCGGCTACATCTATATGATGAAGCTTTCACACCTGGTTGATGACAAGATTCACGCCCGCTCGATTGGACCCTACTCCCTGATTACTCAGCAGCCGCTGGGTGGCAAAGCGCAGTTCGGCGGTCAGCGGTTTGGAGAGATGGAGGTTTGGGCGCTGGAAGGATACGGCGCATCGCACGTTCTGCAAGAGATTCTCACGGTGAAATCCGACGACGTTGTGGGTCGGGCGAAAGTGTATGAAGCGATCGTTAAAGGCGAGAACCTGCCCGAACCGAATGTGCCGGAGTCGTTTAACGTCCTTGTTCGAGAGTTGCAAGGTCTAGGGCTCGAAATCAAGATCGAATGATGGATCAGTCAAGTCTACCCGAAAGACCTTGAACTGTTCTGCGCCCCTGGCGCAGCCGAAAAAAGAAATTGAACTTTGGAGGTACTCCATGCCTTTTGCATCTAGAGAAACGTCGACACCGAGGTTGGTGTCGAAAGTCACGATCGGCCTTGCGTCTCCGGACATGATTCTCTCCCGCTCGCACGGAGAGGTGACAAAGCCCGAAACGATTAACTATCGCTCATTCCGTCCTGAGAAGGACGGGCTCTTCTGCGAGAAAATCTTCGGGCCTGTTCGGGACTGGGAATGCCACTGCGGAAAGTACAAGCGCATCCGCTATAAGGGGATCACCTGCGATCGCTGCGGAGTCGAAGTAACGCAGAAAAGCGTTCGTCGCGAGCGCATGGGACATATCGCTCTGGCCGTTCCGGTCGTGCATATCTGGTATTTCCGCTCCCTGCCGAGCAAGATCGGGTACGTCCTGGGACTCTCGAGCAAGGAGCTCGAGAAGATCATCTATTATGAGTCCTACGTGGTGATCAACCCCGGCACAACGGGACTCCAGAAGCAGGACCTTTTGACGGAGGATCAGTACCTCGAAATCATGACGTCGCTGCCCGAGAACAACAACGGCCTCGAGGATACCGACCCGAAGAAATTTATCGCAAAGATGGGCGGTGAGGCGATCAAGGATCTGTTGAGGCGGATCAATATCGAAGAGCTCGCGCTGCTGCTGCGGACGGAAGTGAGAGCCGAGAGTTCCGTTCAGAAGAAGACGGAAGCGCTTAAGCGGTTGCGGGTGCTTGAGGCCTTCCGCAAGAGCAATGAGAGCGCCCACAACAAGCCGGAATGGATGGTGCTCGATGTTATTCCTGTCATCCCACCGGAGTTGCGTCCACTCGTCCCTCTTGAGGGTGGACGATTCGCGACATCCGATCTGAACGATCTTTATCGTCGGGTCATCATTCGAAACAACCGCCTCAAGCGGCTGATCGAGATTAAAGCCCCCGAGGTCATTCTGCGCAACGAGAAGCGAATGTTGCAGGAGGCTGTTGACTCTCTGCTCGACAACTCGCGGCGGGTCAATGCGGTGCGAAGTGATAACAACCGCGCGCTGAAGTCCCTTTCCGATATGCTCAAAGGAAAGCAGGGCCGCTTCCGCCAGAACCTCCTCGGAAAACGGGTCGATTACTCCGGCCGCTCAGTCATCGTGGTCGGACCGGAGCTGAGACTGCATGAATGCGGTTTGCCGAAGGACATGGCGGTGGAGCTGTTCAAGCCGCACATCATCCGCAAGCTCATCGAGCGCGGCCTGGTCAAGACGGTGAAGAGCGCCAAGAAGATGGTGGACAAGAAAGGACCCGAGGTGTGGGATATTCTCGACCATATCATCGACGGTCATCCGGTGCTGCTCAACCGCGCTCCGACGTTGCACCGTCTGGGTATCCAGGCCTTCCAGCCTGTGCTTGTCGAAGGCAAGGCGATCCGCATCCATCCGATGGTGTGCACGGCGTTCAACGCAGACTTCGATGGTGACCAGATGGCAGTGCACGTGCCTCTTTCCTATGAGGCCCAGCTCGAAGCCCGCATCCTGATGCTCTCGAGCCACAACATTTTGTCGCCAGCCAACGGCGCGCCGATCGTCACGCCGACGCAGGATCAAGTGCTTGGGTGCTACTATCTCACAAAGTCAAAAGCTGGAGACCTCGGAGAGGGGATGACCTTCTACGCGCCAGAAGAGGTCGTCATCGCGTACGATCAGGGTAGGGTTGGTTTGCACGCCCGCATCAAGGTCCGAATCGACGGCAAGCTTGTCGAAACCACAACCGGCCGAGTGGTCTTCAACCAGATACTGCCGAAGGATACCCCCTTCATCAACGAGCTCTTGAACAAAAAGCGCCTCGTGCAGATCGTCGCGAACGTTTTCCGTCGCAGTGGCAACTTGGTGACTGCTCAATTCCTCGACAAATTGAAGACGCTTGGCTTCAGCTACGCGACGCACGGCGGTCTCTCTGTCTCCATCGGCGACGTTATCATTCCTAAAGAGAAATACGAGCTTGTCGCCAAGGCTCAAAAAGATGTGGAGAATGTCGCGAGCCAATACTATCGAGGTTTCATCACCAACGGTGAGCGGTACAATAAGGTCATCGACATCTGGACGCGAGCAACGAGCCGGATCGCCGAGAAGTTGATCGATTCCTTGCAGCATTCGCGTGAAGGATTCAACTCATTGTATATGATGGTTGACTCGGGCGCTCGAGGCTCGAAAGAGCAGGTGCGTCAGCTTGCAGGCATGCGCGGACTGATGGCGAAACCGCAGAAGAGCATGTCCGGAGCGACCGGTGAACTGATCGAGAACCCGATCACGGCGAACTTCCGTGAAGGGCTCTCCATCCTTGAATACTTCATCTCGACACACGGTGCGCGCAAAGGTCTTGCCGACACCGCTCTGAAGACCGCCGATGCAGGGTATTTGACACGGCGCCTGGTTGACGTCGCTCAAGACGCTATCATTGCCGAAGAGGACTGCGGCACCATTCGTGGTGTTCTCACGGGAGCCCTGAAGGAAGGCGAGGATGTGAAAGAGCCGCTCGCCGAGCGAATCCTTGGCAGGGTATCGGTGCACGATGTGACGGATCCGTTGACAAATGAGGTGATTGTCGAAGCTGGCGATATCATTAACGAGGAAAAGGCTCAAAGGATTTCCGAGACTTCCATCGAGATGGTCGAGATCCGATCCGCGCTGACGTGCAATTCTCGCCGTGGTGTGTGCGCGAACTGCTATGGACGTGACCTTACGACCGGCAAGCTCGTTGAGCCGGGAACCGCCGTCGGAGTCATCGCTGCGCAATCCATCGGCGAGCCTGGCACGCAGCTTACGCTTCGCACCTTCCACACCGGCGGAACGGCAAGCTTGATTGCCGCGCAGTCACAAATCGTCTCCAAGTTCGAAGGATGGGTCAAGTGCGATGGTGTGAAGACCCTTACGATCGTTACCGAGACAGGGAAGCACCTGATCGCCTCCGGTCGCAGCGGTGTCATCAACATCATTGATGAGGACAACCGCGTCCTCGCGAAGTACGACGTTCCGTACGGTGCCATGCTGATGGTACACGATGGATCGAAGGTGTCGAAGGGCGAGATGATCTACGAGTGGGATCCCTACAACGCCGTGATTATCTCGGAGCACTCGGGAACGGTGACGTACGTTGATCTGAAAGAAAACGTCACGTATCGAGAGGAGCCGGATGAGCAGACAGGTCACATCCAGAAGGTTGTTATCGATAGTCGCGAGAAGAGCCTCATTCCGGCGGTCGCCATCGTTAATGCAAAGGGGCAGCGAGTTGGAACGTATTCCATCCCGACTCGCGCGCATTTGATCGTTGAGAATGGTGAGCAAATCCAGGCCGGTACCATCCTGGTCAAGATCCCGCGCGACATTGGAAAGACGCGCGACATTACGGGCGGTCTGCCTCGAGTGACAGAACTCTTCGAGGGACGGCATCCGAACGAGCCGGCCATTGTCGGGGAGATCGACGGTGTGGTGACCATCGGCCAGCCCAAGCGCGGCGCGCGCGAAGTCTTCGTGCAGAGCCACGACGGCAAGGACAAGCGGACCTATCTCATTCCGCTGGGCAAGCACATTCTTGTCCAGGACAATGATGTTGTCCGGGCAGGCGAGCGCCTCTCTGCCGGTGCGATTGATCCGCACGACATCCTGAGAATCAAAGGTACGATTTCTGTGCAAGAATACCTTGTGAACGAGATCCAGGAAGTGTACCGGATGCAGGGTGTGAAGATCAATGACAAGCACATCGAGGTGATCGTGCGGATGATGATGCAGAAGGAGCGCATCATTGATCCGGGTGACACCAAGTATCTCGAGGGGGACAACGTCGACAAGTCGAGACTAAGAGACGAAAACGAGGGCCTGGAGGGCAAGGTCGTAGTTGTGAACAAGGGTGACTCGAAGCTGAAGAACGGTGCAACGAGTGCGAAGAAGGTTGTTCGGGAGATCAACGCCGACCTTCGCAAAAAAGGGAAAAAGCCCGTTGAAGTTCGTGATGCGGACGCGGCGACGTCTGAACCTATCCTGCTGGGTATCACGCAGGCCTCCTTGACGACCGACAGCTTCTTCTCGGCAGCCTCGTTCCAGGAAACGACAAAGGTGCTGACAGACGCGGCAATCGAGGGGAAGGTCGACTACCTGCTCGGGCTGAAAGAGAATGTGATCATGGGTCATCTGATCCCGGCGGGCACTGGTCAAAAGAAGTTCCGTGACGTCATCGTCGCGTCCGAAGTCGTGTATGAAGGCGAGGTACTCGTGCCTGCGGGGGGTGAGGAAAGGGCGGAAGCCGTCGAGACGAAGGAGCGGAAGAGGAAGGCGAAGGCAGCAGCTTCATAGTTTTCCAGCGTCGAGGACGAGAAAGCGATTGACAATCAGGTCAAAAAACGCTACATTAAAAAGCTTTTTTAACCCGATTTTTCAACCGGCAGTGAAGGAGCCAGTCTAATTGCCAACGATAAATCAGTTAGTTCGTAACAGCAGAGAGGAAATACTCTGGAAGAGTAAATCTCCGGCTCTACAATCGAGTCCCCAGAAGCGAGGTGTGTGCACGCGCGTCTATACGACAACACCAAAGAAGCCCAACTCAGCACTGAGAAAAGTGGCCCGTGTGCGACTGACGAACCAGATGGAGGTCACGGCCTACATTCCTGGAGAAGGACATAACTTACAGGAGCATTCGATTGTGTTGATCCGCGGCGGCAGGGTAAAGGATTTGCCAGGGGTCCGTTATCACATCATTCGTGGCACGCTTGATACGCAAGGGGTTCAGGATCGAAAACAGGGAAGATCAAAATACGGTGCAAAAAAGCCAAAGCAGCAGTAGAATTCCGAGAAGCTGATGAGAAAGAAAAGATCTACAAAGCGAGTCATTAGTCCGGATCCAAGATTCCAGGATCTTCTCGTTTCAAGGTTTATCAACTCGTTGCTGAAAAAAGGAAAGAAGCACCTTGCGCGACAGATCCTGTATGGGGCGTTTAATGCCATTGAGGAGCGAACGAAGAATAATCCGCTTGATGTTTTCAAGAAGGCGATGAGCAACGCGTCGCCGATCATTGAGGTCCGCGCCCGCAGAGTTGGTGGTGCTACCTATCAAATTCCCACAGAAGTTCGTCCCGAGCGGCGAACCGCTCTCGCAATCCGCTGGCTGATCAGCTACGCCAAAGAACGCTCGGATACGTCGATGGCTCACAAGCTCGCTTCCGAATTGATCGCTGCGGCTGCCGGAGAAGGTGGAGCGATCAAGAAAAAGGATGATGTCCATCGAATGGCAGAAGCGAACAAAGCTTTTGCCCACTTCAAGTGGTAGGACGTTTGTCAGGTTATTCATACGCAGGTTCTCAGATTTGACGATCCCCGCGAGAGACTTTCCTCTCGCGAAAAGTGATATTCTATGCCTCGCGACTATTCATTAGAGAGAACGAGAAACATCGGCATCATGGCTCACATTGATGCCGGTAAGACGACCACGACGGAGCGCATCCTTTTCTACACCGGTGTCCTTCACCGGATGGGTGAGGTCCACGATGGCGCCGCGACGATGGACTGGATGGAACAGGAAAAGGAGCGGGGCATTACGATCACCAGTGCTGCCACGACGTGTTTCTGGCGAAACCATCGCGTCAATATTATCGACACACCCGGTCACGTTGATTTCACGATTGAGGTGGAACGCTCCCTCCGCGTGCTCGACGGTGCCGTCGCACTCTTCTGTTCCGTTGGCGGAGTCGAACCGCAGTCGGAGACCGTGTGGCGCCAGGCCGACAAGTACGGCGTGCCCCGGATCGCGTTTGTGAACAAAATGGACCGTGCGGGGGCTGATTTCATCGCTGTTGTTGAAATGATAAAGCATCGCTTGGGAGCGAACGCAGTGCCCGTTCAGTTGCCGGTCGGCGAAGGTGATATGTTCTCTGGCACCATCGATCTGATCACGATGAAGGCCAGGATGTATCACGAAGGAACTCAAGGTGCGACGTGGGATGATCTTGACATCCCCGAGAAGCTCCGTCCGAAGGCGAACGAGTTTCGGATCAAGATGCTGGAAGCGGTTGCAGACGAAGACGACACATTGCTGGGGAAATATCTCGAGGGCAAAGAGATCTCACCGGATGAGATCCGACGGGTTCTTCGCAGAGCCACACTGAAGGCACGGATCATTCCCGTTCTCTGCGGCTCAGCATTTAAGAACAAAGGGGTACAGGAGCTCCTCGACGCCGTCATCGACTTCTTGCCTTCACCGATGGACATCAATGAAGGCGTCTTGCACGGGCATCATCCGCACAGGCGAGACGATGTCGTTCGCAAGATTAGCGACACCGAAGAGTTTACGGCTCTCGCGTTCAAAATCATGACAGATCCATTTGTCGGTCGGCTGACCTACTTCAGAATCTACTCAGGCACGCTGAAGTCCGGATCCTACGTCTATAATGTGACTGCGGACAGAAAGGAGCGGATCGCGCGGGTACTTCTGATGCACGCGAATCATCGCGAGGAAGTCACCGAGGCGTTTGCCGGTGATATCGTCGCTGCGATCGGGCTGAAGTACACGAGGACGGGCGATACGCTCACCAACGAGGATGATCCAATCATCCTTGAGCGGATGGAATTCCCTGAGCCGGTCATCGATGTCGCTATCGAGCCCAAGACAAAAGCTGATCAGGACAAGCTCGGCGAAGCGATGCAGAAATTGGCCGAGGAGGATCCGACGTTCCGCATCACATCGAACGAAGAAACGGGTCAGACAATCATTAGTGGGATGGGCGAGCTTCACCTTGAAATCATTGTGGATCGCATGAAGCGGGAATTCAAGGTGGAAGCGAACGTCGGCAAGCCGCAGGTGGCGTACAGGGAAACGATTACGAAGAAGGTGACGGCAGAGGGCAAGTTTATCCGGCAGAGCGGCGGCCGCGGTCAATATGGGCACGTTGAGATCGAACTCGAGCCGAACGAAAAAGGGAAAGGCTTTGAATTTGAGAATGCGATCGTCGGTGGGGCGGTTCCGAGAGAGTACATCAAGCCGACGGAAGAAGGAATCATGGAAGCCATGAAGAACGGCGTGCTGGCGGGTTACCCGGTTGAGGATGTGAAGGTTAAGCTGTTCGATGGTTCGTTCCACGCTGTCGACTCGTCTGAGATGGCGTTCAAGATCGCTGGCTCAATGGCCTTCAAGGAAGGCGCGCACAAAGCGGCTCCGGTTCTCCTTGAACCCATCATGGCGGTTGAGGTTGTGACTCCCGAGGAGTATTTGGGTGATGTCATGGGCGATCTGAATGCGCGGCGAGGAAAGATTGAAGGATTGAATCCGCGGAAGGATGCGCAGGTTGTCAAGGCGATGGTTCCGTTGTCCGAGATGTTCGGTTACGCCACGGCTGTGCGTTCGATGACCCAGGGTCGCGCGCTCTACACGATGCAGTTCTCGCATTATGAACAAGTTCCGAAATCGATTTCAGACCAGATTATTGAAAAGGTGCGCGGGAAGGAGAGCGTCCCCGCTTAAGGGTGTAGAATACATCCAGACTTCAGACACAACGAAAGGAGATCATCCACATGGCAAAGGAAAAATTTGATCGTAGCAAGCCGCACATCAACGTCGGCACGATCGGTCACGTTGACCACGGGAAGACGACCCTGACCGCAGCCATCACGATGGTGCTGGCCAAGAAGGGTCTCTCTCAAATTCGCACGTTCGATTCGATCGATAACGCTCCCGAGGAAAAAGCTCGCGGTATCACCATCAATACAGCGCACGTCGAGTATGCGACAGAGAAACGTCACTACGCGCACGTGGACTGCCCCGGTCACGCTGACTACATCAAGAACATGATCACCGGTGCAGCGCAGATGGACGGCGCGATTCTGGTGGTGGCCGCGACCGATGGTCCGATGCCCCAAACTCGTGAGCACATTCTGCTGGCCCGTCAGGTGAACGTGCCGAGGATCGTGGTGTTCCTGAACAAGGTCGATGCGGTCGACGACCCAGAGCTGTTGGATCTGGTTGAGCTCGAAGTTCGCGACCTTCTCAAGAAGTATGAATTCCCCGGTGATGAGATCCCCGTCATTCGAGGTTCGGCCCTGAAGGCGATGGAAAAGGCGTTGCATCCTGAAGCGAAGCTCGACGACCCTGCCTTCAAGTGCATCACCGATCTGATGAACGCGGTCGACTCATACATACCGATGCCGCTGCGCAGCGTCGACAAACCATTTCTGATGCCCGTTGAGGACGTGTTCTCGATTACCGGTCGCGGCACGGTTGGAACCGGTCGCGTCGACCGCGGTCGCGCAAAGGTTGGCGATGAGGTTGAGGTGATCGGCCTCGGCGCCCACAAGAAGACCGTCATCACCGGTGCGGAGATGTTCCGCAAGGAACTCGATGAGGTTCAGGCCGGTGATAATGCAGGATTGCTGCTGCGCGGCGTTGAGAAGGACGAGCTCGAGCGCGGTATGGTCGTTGCGAAGCCCGGTTCGATTACACCGCACAAGAAGTTCAACGCTCAGGTCTACGTACTGAAGAAAGACGAGGGTGGACGTCATACACCGTTCTTGAGCGGGTATCGGCCGCAGTTTTATTTCCGGACGACGGACGTGACGGGCGTTGTGCAGCTCCCCAGCGGCGTTGAAATGGTGATGCCGGGTGATAACGTGGACAATATGGCGATTGAGCTTATCTCCGAGATCGCTATGGAGGAAGGGCTCCGGTTCGCCGTCCGCGAGGGCGGCCGCACCGTGGGTGCCGGTGTTGTGACAAAGATCATCGAGTAATCCTGAGGGTTCCGATCTGTCGGTCGGAGCCCTTTCTTTTCACTTCTCGTCTAATGGGAGGAATCTTCGTTGGCTGGCCAGAAGATTCGCATAAAGTTAAAGTCATACGATCACAACCTGATCGACAAATCGGCTGAAAAGATCATCAAGACTGTAAAGTCGACCGGTGCCGTCGTGTCTGGTCCAATTCCTTTGCCCACCAAACGGTCGCTGTACGTCGTGAACCGGTCTCCTCACGTCGATAAGAAGTCGCGCGAGCAGTTTGAAATTCGCTCGCACAAACGGCTGATCGACATTCTCAACTCGACGAGCAAGACCGTCGATTCGTTGATGAAGCTCGAGTTGCCCGCTGGCGTTGACGTCGAGATTAAAGTCTAGGGTCGGCAGGTTGCGTGAAGGAGAAGTTAACTTTTTTCATGGTGTGGTGAGCCTTGACCGAACACAAACGAGTGAGTCGGCCAAGGAGATGACTCAGGAGTACAACAGTGAGTGGCATCCTAGGTAAGAAAATAGGCATGACGAGCATCTTTGATGATCACGGGCAGATGATCCCGTGCACCATCATCGAGGCCGGACCGTGCTACGTCACGCAGATCAAAACCAAAGAAAAAGACGGCTACGACGCGATCCAGCTCGGCTTCGATGAGATCAAAGAGCGTCTGGTTAATCGACCGATGAAAGGTCAGTTCAAGCGGAGCGGCGTTAAGCCGGTGCGCCTTCTCTCCGAGTTCCGCAACTTCAACGGTCTGCAGTTGCAGCTTGGACAGGAAGTGAGAGTTGACCTCTTCCACCAGGGCGATGTGGTGAACGTGACCGGCCGTTCGAAGGGACGAGGGTTCCAGGGCGTAGTTAAGCGACATCACTTCAGCGGTGTCGGTATGACGACGCATGGTCAGTCGGATCGAGTCCGCGCGCCAGGGTCGATCGGCTCGAGCTCATATCCCTCACGGGTTCTCAAGGGCATGCGCATGGCTGGCAGGATGGGGAGCGAGCGTGTCACCGTGAAAAACCTTAAAGTGCTCAAAGTGATCGCGGAGTCCAACATCTTGATCGTGAAAGGCTCGGTGCCAGGCGCCATCAACAGTTATCTTGAAATCGTCAAACAGAGCTGACATTGAGAGCTCGGGAAGATCGTTCATGGAGTTAGAAGTCTATAAAAAGGATGGAACGAAAAGCGGCGAGAAGGTTAGCCTCGCGCCGGAGATCTTCGAGATCACGCCCAACGATCACGCCATCTATCAGGCGGTACGGTCGATTCAGGCGAATCAACGGCAGGGAACGCACAAGGTGAAACCGCGGAACGAAGTGAGGGGCGGTGGCAGGAAGCCGTTCAAACAGAAGAAAACCGGTCGCGCTCGAGCGGGATCGATCCGCTCACCGTTGTGGGTTGGCGGCGGTTCGATCTTCGGACCTCACCCTCACGACTACGTCGTGAAGATCCCCGCGAAGGTGAAAACACTGGCGCGAAAGTCCGCCCTGAGCTACAAGGCGAAGGACGGTTCGATCGTCGTCGTGGAGGATTTCAGCTTTGAATCCCCAAGAACCAAAGACGTAGCGTCGGTGCTGAAGGCGTTGTCGCTCTCCGGAAAGAAGACTCTTCTCCTCACCGGCAAGACCGATGGCATCCTGTTTAAGTCTGGACGGAACATTCCGACATTGAATGTCCTGGAAGCGGACAAAGCATCCACATTTGATATTCTCAGCAACCAGGTGCTGCTGATTCAAAAGAGCGCCATCGATGTCCTTCAGAAATCATTGATGAACTAGGTTACACCTCATGACTGGAATTCTTAGACGACCGATTGTCACCGAAAAGATCACGGGTCTCCAGGACCTGCGGCAGTACGCGTTCGAAGTGGACCCCCACGCGAACAAGATCGAGATTGCAAAAGCCATCGAAAAGAAATTCAAGGTTACGGTCCTGGGCGTCCGCACACTGGTGATGAAGGGGAAGCGCAAGACCCAGCTGACCCGTCGCGGACGGTTTGCGGGGCGCACGAACACCTGGAAGAAGGCTATCGTCACCCTTAAAGAAGGTCATAAGATCGACTACTTTGAAAACGTTTGATTGAAAGAACGGTAGGTACGTCATGGCTATCCGAAAATTCAAACCAACTACCCCCTCGACGCGGTTCTATTCGGTCCCGACTTTCGAAGAGGTTACGAGAACCGTTCCTGAGAAGTCCTTACTGCGCCCGGTGAAGAAATCCGGCGGCAGAAACAACCTCGGGCGCATCACCTCACGTCACCGTGGCGGCGGGCATAAGCGGATGTATCGGATCGTCGACTTCAAGAGGGATCGACACGGGATTGAAGCGAAAGTGGCGACGATCGAGTACGATCCGAATCGCTCTGCACGCATTGCGCTGCTGCAGTACGTCGATGGCGAAAAGCGCTACATCATCGCACCGGACGGGTTGAAGGTTGGACAAAAGGTCAGCTCGGGATCCGGCGTGGAAGTTCAGGTCGGTAATGCAATGCCGCTGGCGGAGATTCCAGTTGGCACGTTCGTGCACAATGTGGAAATCAAGCCGGGGAAAGGCGGGCAGCTCGGTCGCAGCGCAGGGAACTCGCTTCATCTGATGGCGAAGGAGGGAGATTTTGCTACGCTCAAGCTGCCATCGGGCGAAGTGCGCAAGCTGCGGGTGATCTGCTATGCGACAGTTGGCGTTGTCGGCAATCCTGATCACGAAAACCTGAGCCTTGGCAAAGCGGGTCGGTCGCGCTGGTTGGGCATTCGCCCGCAGACGCGCGGTATGGCGATGAACCCCGTCGATCACCCGATGGGAGGGGGTGAGGGGCGCTCGAAAAGCGGAGGCGGCTGGCAGCATCCCGAGTCTCCGTGGGGCAAGTATGCGAAAGGATTGAAAACGCGCAAGCGCAAGAGTCCATCGAACAGGTACATTGTGAAACGCCGTAAGTAACGGTTAGTAATCTATCATCATATCACGACAACGTTCAATGAGTCGTTCAGTCAAAAAAGGTCCGTACGTCGACCAAAAGTTGCAGAAGAAAGTTGATGCGCTCAACAAGGCGAATCAGAAGAAGGTCATTAAAACCTGGGCGCGGGCGTGCACGATCATCCCGGATTTCGTCGGACACACGTTCGCCGTGCACAACGGGAGCAAGTTCATCCCTGTGTACATCCAGGAAGCGATGGTTGGCCACAAGCTTGGCGAGTTCGCGCCAACACGCATCTTCCGCGGTCACCCTGGTTTGAGGAGCGAGAAGACGACTACACCTGCGTAACGATGTACACCTTCCGAAGGGTCGAAGGCTGAAGCGTGGAGAACCTTCGGAAGGTTTTCAAAGAGAGAAGCTATGGAAGCACGAGCTATCAATCGATTTGTCGGAACATCGCCACGAAAAATGATGTTGGTCATCGATCTCATTCGGGGTCGAGGAGTTGAAGAGGCGCTGAATACACTGCATTTCTCCCCCAAGCACGCGGCGAAAACGGCGGAGAAGGTCTTGCGGTCAGCCATATCCAATATCCAAAGCAAAGACGAAGGCGGACGGATTGATCCGGCGACGCTGTTCGTAAAGGAGGTCTTTGTGAATGGCGGGCCGACATTGAGGCGGATCTCGCCCGCGCCGATGGGGCGTGCGTACCGGATCCGCAAGCGATCACACCATCTCACGATTGTCGTTGCGCAGCGCGAAGCGCTCGTCAAGCCGAAACCGGCAGCTCAGAAAGAGGTGGCGGCAGCAGAGGTTCCTGTTGAGAAGCCGAAGGTGGCAGAGAAACCGAAAAAGAAGGCGACA
>JBBTCR010000617.1:0-2477 GCA_038043105.1 Bacteroidota bacterium | reverse complement strand
GAAGGCGACAACGAAGTCTTCGAAGTCTTCGAAATCTACGAAGTCAAGAAAGAAATCTGAATCAACAGAAAGTTAACGTAGGAGGATCTCTTGGGTCAGAAAACTCATCCGATCGGATTTCGCCTCGGCATCACCAAGACATGGGATTCGAACTGGTATGACGAGAAAGGATTCTCGATCAAACTTCAGGAAGACCTGATGGTGCGAAACTATATCCGCAACCGTCTGAAGAAGGCGGGCATTTCGCGCATTCAGATTGATCGGACTCCAAAACGCGCTGTCATCACCATTCATACCTCCCGCCCTGGGATTGTGATTGGAAAAAGCGGCAAAGAGATCGCTCAATTGGAAGAGGAGCTCAAGAAGGTTACATCGAAAGACGTCAAGATTCTGATTCACGAAATCAAACGGCCCGAGCTGGATGCCGCGCTCGTTGCCGAAACCATCGCCTCACAGATTGAAGGGAGAATCTCATTCCGCCGGGCGATGAAGCAGGCGATCACGGCTGCGATGAGGATGGGGGCTGAGGGGATCCGCGTCATGTGCGGAGGACGACTCGGAGGAGCTGAAATCGCGCGCAGGGAGCAGTACAAAGAGGGACGCATTCCGCTGCACACCATCCGTGCCGATATCGACTACGCAACAGCTACATCTCGGACGATCTACGGGGCGATCGGTGTGAAAGTGTGGATCTGCAAAGGCGAGATTCTTGGTCCGGTGACCCGGTAACGTAAGGAGAGAATTGGCTATGTTGATGCCGAAGCGAGTAAAGTATCGGAAAGCACAGCGGGGACGAATGAGGGGAAAAGCCACACGTGGCAACATGGTTGCATTCGGCGATTTCGGTCTGAAGGCGATGGAACCGGGTTGGATCACGCAGCGACAAATTGAGGCATCCCGCGTCGCGCTGACCCGCATGATGAAGCGTGAAGGGAAAGTGTGGATTCGAATTTTCCCCGATAAACCGGTCACCAAGAAGCCGGCAGAAACGCGTATGGGAAGCGGCAAAGGCATTCCGGAGTTCTGGGTGGCAGTCGTGAAGCCGGGCCGCATCCTGTTTGAACTCGGCGGCGTCACCAAACAGCTTGCTGACGAAGCGTTCCACACCGCGGCTCACAAGCTGCCGATCAAGACAAGGGTGGTCACGCGGATCGATTACGAGGCCCGTTGATTGAATCAGGAGATTGAGTTTCGATGAAAGCACACGAGTTGCGAGAACTCTCTGACGCTGAACTGCAGAAGAGAATTCAAGAGGAAGAGGAAAGCCTGGCGAACCTTCGCTTTCAGAAGGTATTGAGCCAGCTCGAGAATCCGATGAAGCTCCGGCTGACGAGGAAGGACATCGCCAAAATGAAGACCATTCTCCGCGAGCGCCAGTTGAAGAAGCCGCAGGAGAAATCTGTTCCATCTGACAAACAGGAAAAGGCATAAGGGATGAGCACCGAATCGACAACCTCCGCTGTCCAGCGCAACCAGCGAAAAATCCGAGTCGGCAAGGTCATCAGCAACAAAATGCAGAAGAGCATCGTGGTGTCGCTGGAACGTAAGGTTCCCCACCCGCTGTACAAGAAGTACTACAAGCGGACTTCAACGCTGATGGCGCATGATGAAAAGCAGGAAGCCAGTATCGGCGATATCGTGAAGGTCATGGAGACGCGCCCGCTGAGCAAGCGGAAACGTTGGCGGTTGGTGGAGATCATTGAGAAAGCAAAGTAACGATCTGAATACGAGATCCGCAGTCTCGCTGAGGAGCGATCGATGATTCAAGAAGAAACGAATTTGGTTGTCGCAGATAATTCCGGTGCCAAAAAGGTCCGGTGTATTCGCGTCCTGGGCGGACATGATAAACGGTACGCGACGGTTGGAGACCTGATCGTTGTCGCTGTGAAGAGCGCCATTCCCGGTGCGCCGGTGAAGAAGGGAGAAGTTTCCCGGGCGGTGGTGGTGCGCACAAAGAAGGAGGTTGGACGCAAGGATGGTACGTTCATCCGGTTTGACGAGAATGCCGTTGTGTTGCTCAATCCGCAGGGGGAACCGCGAGGGACGAGAATATTTGGCCCGGTTGCGCGCGAGCTGCGTGAACGCCAGTTTATGAAAATCGTTTCGCTGGCGCCGGAAGTCCTCTAATGGTCGAAGGAGCGGAGCATGCACGTTCATAAGAATGATACAGTTCTCGTGGTTGCGGGAAACGCCTTGGGGAAGCAGGGCAAAGTTCTGAAGGTGTTCCCGGATCGCAATCGCGTCATTATTGAGAATGTCAACATCGTTAAGCGCCACACCCGCCCATCGCAGAAGAATCCAAAGGGCGGCATCGTGCAGAAGGAGGGGCCGATCCACGCGTCGAATGTGATGGTGATTTGTCCAAAATGCAGTGAGGCAACAAGGGTTGGCCACGCGCACGTGACCGATCCTACCAGCGGAAAGAAGAAGACGATGCGCGTCTGCAAGAACTGTCAAGAGATGTTCTAAGCGGTACT
>JBBTCR010000616.1:0-3567 GCA_038043105.1 Bacteroidota bacterium | reverse complement strand
GGGTAATGCGATATAGTGGATGTTGGGATTGCTTTCCGCTCAAAAAGCTCCTCGGCGAAATCACCAAGGCCCGAACCCAGGATAACTGCGATGACGGGCCTCTCAGTGATTTGTGTGAGAACCGATGATAAGGTTCTATCAAGCTGGGCGTTATCCACCACTGTATCTATGATTTTCTAGGCGCCAATCAAGATTCCGGCGATCGTCGCTGTCAATAGCGTTGCGAGTGATCCACCAAGAACGGCACGTAGTCCGAGCGCCGCCAGATCTTTGCGCCGTTGGGGTGCCATCGGAGTGATTCCGCCAATTTGAATGGCAATGGACGAAAAGTTTGCAAAACCGCACAAAGCAAACGTTGCCATGGCGATCGCCTTCTCTGAGATGAGGGTATTTGCCGTCATCATCTTCGCCATGTCCAAGTAAGCAACGAACTCGTTCAGGACCACTTTCGTTCCAATGAGGCTGCCAAACTGAAAGGCCTCTGCCGCAGGAACGCCAATCGCATATGCGACGAATTGCAGGATGAACCCGAGGATAAGCTGCAGACTCAAGGATTGGCCAAATGTCGATTGGAGGTAGGGATTGATTCCAACCCAGTTGCCGAGGGCGCCAAGTAACGTATTAAACAGCGAGATCAAGGCGATGAAAGCCAGAAGCATAGCGCCGACATTTAAAGCCAACTGGAGACCGTCTGAGGCGCCACCAGCAGCTGCTTCGATGACATTACTCGACGTTTTCTCAACGTGCACCCTGACCGTTCCCTTGGTCTCAGGGTCACCAGTCTCGGGAAAGATGATTTTTGAAACGAGTAAGCCCGCTGGGGCTGCCATGATACTGGCCCCAAGCAACTGAGCAGCAAACTTCACCTGGGCGACCTCGATTGCAAGGTGGTGGGTCTGTGCAAATGAGTACCCGAGCATTTGCACATACGCGGCCATGACCCCGCCTGCAATGGTCGCCATTCCTCCCACCATAATCGTTAAGAGCTCCGACTGCGTCATGTTTGCGATGTAGGGTCGAATCATCAACGGAGCTTCCGTCTGACCGACAAAGATATTCGCCGTGTTCGATAGCGATTCGGCACCGCTCGTTCCCATCAGCCGAGCCATCACCCACGCCATGCCTTGGACGACCTTCTGCATAACGCCGAGATAGTACATCACCGACATCAGCGAAGAGAAGAAAATGATCGTTGGCAACACCTGAAATGCAAAAAAGAATCCAAGGGAGCCTTCAAATCCTTGTCCTATCGCCAAATTCCCAAACACGAACTTCGCCCCTTCGGTCGTAAAGCCGAGAATAAGGACAAACCCTTCCGCAATCCATTCAAACAACTTCTTCGGCCATGCCAACGGTGCGAAGATCGCTCCAAGCTCTTGCCCCTTGATGACAAGAATGCCAAACGTGATCTGAATGAGGAGCCCCATGCCCACAAGTCGCCAGTTCACGCGTCTCTTGTTATTGGAGAAAAGAAATGCAATTCCCAAGAGCACAACCATGCCAAAGATTCCGTGGAGCACGGAGAGAATGGTCATAGACAATCCTTTGGAAAGTTCAGACGGGGGAGAAGTATGTTAGTTTTCCGCCGGAGGTTCAAAGCAATGCCTGCAGCGAGCCTCGTAGATGTCTTTTGCTCCAACCAGCACGCGATCGGAATGCTGCGTTTTCCGTTGTGTTCGATCTGCCGGATTACCGCAGACGACGCAGATCGCCAGGGTCTTCGTGATGTACTCCGCCACGGCCAGGATTTGCGGCATCGGCTCGAACGGTTTTCCCCGGTAGTCTTGATCGAGGCCGGCCACGATGACGCGTTTTCCATGGTTGGCGAGCTGCTCGCACACATCGACGAGGTTTGACTTGAAGAACTGACCTTCGTCGATGCCAACCACCTGCGCGTCCTTGCTCCGCTCAGGGATCTCTGAGGCGTCGTCAACGACTTGAGAAACCAAGGTTTGCTCGCTGTGCGACACAATGTGCTCTGAACTGTAGCGGCTGTCAATGCGAGGTTTGAAGATGGCGACCTTTTGCTTGGCGATCTCTGCGCGCCTCGCGCGGCGAATCAGCTCCTCAGTCTTTCCACTAAACATGCATCCGCAAATGACTTCAATCCAACCCGTGTTTCGAGGAACATTGTGGAGTTCTGACGTATCCATTACTTACTTCTTCTTTCGTGTTCGTTCGAGGTTTCGGTGGCTGAAAGGAAAAGGAAGTAATTCCTTCAGCTTCATCGTTTTTACCCGTTTCTTCCGATCGATCATCAACAAATCAATATCTCCGGCAAGCTCCATCAACACCTGTCGGCAGGCCCCACACGGTGGAGTGTACTCTGGGTCATCGGAGACAACGGCGATCGCCTTGAAATTTCGGTCCCCTTCGGAGAGGGCCTTAAAGATCGCCGTGCGTTCGGCGCAGATCGTTAGGGAGTACGTACTGATCTCAACGTTGCAGCCCGTGTGAATCCGACCATTGGAAGCGAGCAGAGCCGCTCCCACATGGAAGCGCGAGTATGGAGCGTACGACCTGCGCTTTGCCCTTAGTGCAGCTTTGAGGAGTTCCTTGTATTCAGCCCGCAACGTGATGAAAGTGCGCTTGTGAGTGAGGGAAACGCTCGAAATCAAAAGCGTCGAAAAGCGCTGAAAATATAGGCAAGTTTAGAGTGAAATGCAACGAACAACCCGAGCGGCCGCGTCCGTAGATGGAGATTTTATGAGGACGGGCTCGTTTCCTCCGCAGCTTGTCTGAGAAATCGCTCGATGAGATTATTCAGTTCGTAGGAATCAGTAGGAAACGCGTCACGATCAACATCTGGTGAGCCATCTTTATCAAGAGAAGTTTCAAAAAAACTTTGGTGTGAAAGAAGTCTGATCTCCATGCAATCGAAGTTCGGCGATATAGAGTTTTTCGAATAGGAGCTGTTTGGTATCAATGTAACGAACACCAAAGCGGTTTTCGTCAAACGGTTGTAGTGCTCTTCTCATATCAATATCAGATGAGAGGACCATCAAAATTGCTCCTTGCGGAAGTAAGAATGTGGGAGCTGCTTTTGCCAGCCTCATCATGAAATCGTTGTCGTTTCCTGCTTTAAAAGCCTTCTCTGCAATTGTATTTGCCTCTCCTGAGTAAAAAGGTGGATTGGTAACGACGTAATCGAATTGATGTACGTTTGGATTCAACTGAACAAACAAATCGCTTTCGAGGGCAACAATGCTTCCGTCGAGATTGTTGCGCTTTGCATTTTCCTTAGTAGCAGCGACAGCAATGGGATTGATATCAATGCTGGTGACCATTGCTCCAGCCGCGGCAGCGGCAAGGGAAAGGATACCTGAACCGCAGCCGATGTCGAGGACTTTTGTACCTTTGAGTGGCATCGTTTGGATGAACTCACTCAAGAACTTGCTTGTGAAATAAAACTTCGGATGAAAGACAGAAGGGGGAACAACCAGCGAGAACCCTAAGAGCTCGGTCTTGACTGTCCGTGTGATTCTGGGTTTCACCCACCCGTAGTAAACAACTACTGAGTAAAAACGTCTAACGATTTCAAGGAAGGACATCGCAAGAGAAAAAAGA